>CAYTWO010000061.1:0-14037 GCA_964442125.1 uncultured Gemmatimonadota bacterium | reverse complement strand
GTGCTGTCGAAGACGCGCGTAAGGGGATCGTCGCGATCCATATCGTTGCTCCCCTCGCGCATCTCCGAGTCAGTAGCCAGGGGGTTGTAGCCCTGGGTAAAAACTCTGTCGAGATCACCATCATCGTCCGGATCAAACAGTGCTCCGAACCAGAGACCCGTGCCGTAAACGTAGTTGTTAGACGTGTTGGATGGGAAAAAGCCCGTCCCGTTGCTTACAGAGAGGTCATTACCGATCGGACCCTGGTTTGAGATCGCGAGAAATACCGCGTTGACATCATGGTTTTCGATGTCCATCCTCATCAATCCCGGCGATCCAGCCCCGGATTCGTTCTTATCGCCTGATGCTCGCCCTGATAAAGAAGGAATGGAAAGCGCACCAAGCAGTACGACAAGGACGAAAAGAATGGTTAACCTGCGGAAAAAGTGGAGATTTCCCGGCATATTTACTTGCCCCCTTTCTAAACGATAAGTGTCAATTGTGAATGATACGGATGAAAGGCTGAGATCTATCTGATTAAATAGGCTTGCCGGCCTGCAATTCCCCGGATAACACACGACGGCAATTCCCGTTCCATGAAGCAACTTTAATAAATATAATGTCAATATCTATGCATTTGATTGATATTATTGCTGTTATTACCTATTCAGCTTATATAATATCGTGTCAGTCATGAGATGATCGAATGCACTCTTCAGAAATTCCGTCTCAATACGTGTCGCCTAAATCTGCGCTACAGAATTGAACAAGTGTATCACTATGTTAACAATAAAGTTAGTATTCACCCAGCTGACACATCAGAAAATGTAACGATGTAACACTATGTGACAGATTCGATAGTCTGGTGAAAACTCAGGAGGGGCAACCGGTAAACTCAATTTCCAGACGGCCGCCCGAAATAAAACCACGAAATCGATGACAAAATCACAAAATTAGAAGCTTTCCTGAGCAGGCCTTGGGGAATGCCCCCACTCGATTGCAACTAATTTAAAAGTATGGATTTGATATTGCCAGTGTTCTGTCATGCAAGAAGTGGTGCAAGATTGCGAAGTAATTCTGTCTGCCTGCAAGGCTCGACTGAGGGAGCACAGAGCTATGTGACTGAAGGAGCAACGCCGCAGGCAGATAAAAGGACAAGTAAGATGCGTCAGTTATTGCATGACGGGACACTAGATTGAAGATGTACCAGCAGAAGTTTCGGCTCGTGAATTTCTTTATATCCCGTTACACCTGCAAAGTACGCAAAAAGTCCCAGCATACGAGCGGCTTCCGGTCGTAGACATGAAAGCGGACATATTCCTCGGTCAGGCTCATCAGAACCTTTTCCTCCCTGTCGCTCAAGCCAACAAGCCCCCCAGCCTCACTCGGGGCCAAGACATGGAGCATCTTCTCAGAAAGCCTGAACGATTCACTTCCAGCATCGGCTTCACAGCTCTCACAAAGCACCCCTCCCTCCATAATAGAAAAAGAAATGTGCCCTTCACGCATTCGAGACGTTCCGCAACATACACACGATTCAAGCCTTGGTGCATAGCCTGAGAGTGAGAGGATCCCCCAGAGATAGGAGATCATTCGTCCACCCAGTGAGGCGATCGGCCGCCTGGAAAACGATTTCAACGAGTGGATGAACAGCCGGAAAATCTGCTCGTTCCCTTCTTCCTCGGTCCCGAGTCTCAAAACCATTTCCGCTACGGCCGCAGCCCGGTAAAAACGATGGATATCACTCGATATACCCGAAAATGTCTCGATCAACTCCGCCTGAGAGAGCGTGAAAAGACTCTTGTTCGGCTTCTTGTAATATACGATTTCGACATGGTTCAAAGTCTCAAGAACGCCGGACAATTTACTCCTCGGTCGACGGACTCCTTTCGCAATCACCGATTGGAGACCATACGATAAAGTATACAGGCGAAAAATCTTGCTGGTCTCGCTATAATTTGTGGATTTAAGGATAACGGCTTCAGTGCGAACTATGGCCATCGCTCAAATCAGGTAGGTCAATAAAAGGGTTCCAAGCCCAAGGAGAAGAAAAAAACCGACGAGATCGGTGAAGGTCGTTATAAAAACTGAGGAAGCGACAGCCGGATCGATTCCCATATCCTTCAGGGTAATGGGGATGAACGCCCCGACAAGCCCGGCAACACTGATCGTCAGGAACATCGCGAGCCCGACGACAAGACCGAGATAAGGGTTCCCGCCAAGGATCAGAGCGGCCAGTGAGATTAAAATGCCGACCAGGATCCCATTACAGGAAGCCGCAAGGAATTCCTTTTTGATTACTTTACTTTTAGATATCGAAGAGAGGTCTTCGAGTGTCAATCTCCGTAACGTAACTGCCAGAGACTGAGTAGCCGCGTTCCCGCCCATACCCGCTACAACCGGCATGAATATCGCCAGAACAACCACGGTCTGGATCGTATCCGTGAATAGAGCCACGACCGATGCCGCAATAAAGGCCGTGATCAGGTTGAGAAAGAGCCATGGCAGCCTGAACCTCACGGCTATGGTCGCCCCCCCATAGATCTCCTCATCTATATCGGCCCCTCCCATGCGGAGCAGGTCTTCGGTAACTTCCGCCTCCATGATATCGAGTATGTCGTCCACGGTAATCTGCCCGATCAACTTACCGTGTGTATCGATGACAGGTATAGTGACCAGATTGTAACGTTCCATCAGTCTTGCCACTTCTTCCTGGTCCGTATCGGACGTCACCGATATCACATCCCGGCTCATGATCTGTGAAATCGTACCGTCGAGATCTGCTAGAATGAGGTCTCTCAACGTAATTATTCCCGTGAGGACGTTTCCACTGTCCGTAGCAAAAACAACGTAAAACTCTTCGACCTCTCGTGCTCTCCTCCTGATCAGGCTCATTGCTTCCTGTATTTCGAGGTTTTCGTCAACCGAGATCAGTTCGGATGTCATGATCCCGCCGGCTGTTTCCTCATCATACTCGAGGAGAACCTTGACCTCCTCCTGGTCCTCCTTCTTCATGATCTTGAGGATTCTCTCGGTCTCCTCGTCGGCAAGCTCACCTACTATATCGGCCGCATCATCGTCAGCCATCTCGTGGAAAATGCCCCGGATCAGCTGTTCATCCAGATCCTCTAGTAGCTCTGCGCGGAAATCATCACCGGTCTCACTCAAGACTTGAGAAGCCCTGTCAGGATTGAGAAGACTGATGATAAATGATCGGCTATCTTCAAGCTCTCTCAAAAAATCGGCGATGTCCGCCTCATGGATTCCTGCAAGCAAGTCACTAAGGGGCTCTTCCTCGCCCCGTTCGATGAGTGATTTGATCTCTTCCAGGATCTCTTGCCGACTTTTATCCTTCTGTTGATTCACCTTCCGCCTCACTGACAGATATTTTCCCATTGTCGATAGAAAGCCGCTCTTCTCCTGATTGTAATTCTCCCCCGATATAATCAGGCGCTACTGCACCACCAGAAATGACCAACTTAATCCCCTCCTCAATCCCCATGTCGAGCGGTATCAAGTCCTCTTCCGGGATAAAGAGAAGAAACCCCGAGGTCGGATTAGGAGTGGTTGGGAGAAAGACGTTGACGAGTTTCTGTTCTGTCTTCATCTGTACTTCTCCTTCACTATTCGAAGTTACAAACCCTATCGAGTAGATTCCCTTTCTAGGGTACTGAAAAAGAACGACCCGTTGAAAGATCGTTTTCCGTTCCCCCAGGAAGACCTCTAAGATCTGCTTCAGCGCGATGTAAATCTTGTTGAACAAAGGGATTCTGAAGAGGATCAGGTTTCCCCAGTAGATCAACTTTTTTCCGACATAATTTCTTGCAAATACCCCGATCGTAAGGACCAGGAAGAAAAGGAGAAGGATCCCAAGTCCAGGGACGTGCCTCCCGAGCAATCTTGAAATAAGTACCCCAAGAAGGCTGTCGGCCTTCACGAACAGGTTATACAAAATCCAGAGGGATACAGCGAGAGGTGTAACTACGAGTATCCCCGTGATTAAGGCTCTCCTGAATTTCCCCCCGAAATACTTGAGGATGGAATGACGATTATCTTTACTCTTTCTGGTCATCACCCGCTCGCTCAATCTTGTCGATCTCACCCATTTCAAGCACCTTCATCAGTATTTTTTCGATACGGTTCGGCTCTGATTCGACGATCTCAAACTTGATATTATCCATGCGGAATTCTTCACCCGTTCGAGGGATACGACCCAGTTTGGATACTATAAAACCGCCAATAGTTTCGACCTTGATATCTTCCAGCTTTATCCCGAGCCCGCTTTCGACCTCCTCGATCTCAGCCTTTCCCTCGACCAGAAGTGTCCGGTCATGTCCCATCATTATCAGCTGAACACCTGTGTCGTGTTCATCCCTGATATCGCCAACCAATTCCTCGACAAGATCCTCGAGGGTCACGAGTCCCGCTGTTCCTCCAAACTCGTCAAGAACGATCGCCATGTGGCACTTCTCTTCTTTCAATTCATAGAGCAGGTCGTCGCATGGCTTTGTATCAGGCACAAAGATCAAAGGATGATAGGTCAACTCCATTCCCTCACTATGTTTCAGGATGTTGAAAACATGAACCATTCCGATGATATGGTCAAGATCACCATCATAGATCGGAATCCTTGAGAATCCAGTATCTTCTATCATAGCCGCAATCTCTTGGATCTTCGTACCCTTCTCGGTCGCCACTATCTCGGTCCTCGGAGTCATGACCTCCTTTACCGTAGTTTCTCTAAACGCAAACACACCTGATATGATCTCTCTCTCATCGGGCTCGAGGACCCCCTCCTTTTCGCTCTCACGCAGGAGGAGTTCCACGTTTTCTCTGGAAAAGAATTTCCCTTCTTTTCGCCCGAAACGGGTCGGTTTGAGTATCAGGGTACTGATGGAATCAATGACCGTAATTAGAGGATAGAACAGGTAATAGCCCCACCTCAGTGGAATACTGAGTCCGGGGAAAATTCGGCTTGCGTTCTGACGGAACAGGGCCTTGGGGACCATCTCTCCAAAGATAAGTAATGGTGGAGATATGACCAAAGAGACCATCAGGCCGGAATAGAGGATTGAGGAGACGCTCATGGACGTAGTATCGCTGAAGTATTTTGACGTCAAGACAGAAGCCGTCACGTTCATGATATTGGTCCCGACAAGGGTCATGCTGATGAGTTTCTGTGGTTTTTCAAGGAATTCCTCTGCCAGCTTAGCGCCTTTTATCTTCTTTCCGACCCAGTGCCGCAGACGGAGTCGACTGATCGTTATCAGGGCAGTTTCAGAACCCGAAAAAAACGCAGAGCCAAAGATAGCGAAGACGATCAGGATAGCGGTCATTCCATCTCCTCACCATTCTGATCGTCCATGACCCGTATAACCTTGACCCTGACAATCCGCTTCCCAAGTACCTTCGAGACGATGAATCGCACATCATCTACTATCACTTTTTCGCCCTGATGTGGAATTCTCCCGAGCGCCTGATAGATTAATCCTCCAACCGTTTCGAATCCTTCCCCTTCGATTTCGGTGCCCAACAGGTCTGAGAGATCATCGATATCCAGCTTACCGTTTACCAGATATGCGTTCTCATCGAGTTTGCGGAACATCTGCTCTTCTTCATCATACTCGTCCCGTATCTCACCTACAATTTCCTCGAGGATATCCTCAAGCGTTACCAGTCCAGCGGTACCACCGTATTCGTCAACCACGATGGCCATATGAATCCTCTCTCGCTGCAGTTCCTTCAGGAGATCGCTGATCATCTTCGACTCGGGGACGAAATAGGCGTTCTTCAGCAAATGTTCGATCGTCCCTTTCTTTTCCTCCAGAAAAACATGTTTAAGCAGGTCCTTGGCATAAACGATCCCAACGATCTGATCTATGCTATCCCTGTAAACCGGTATGCGCGAGTGTTCCGATTCCTGAACCAGACTGAGCAGGCACTCGACATCGGTATCGATATCGACACCTACAATGTCGATCCTTGGAACCATGATCTCTTTCACCTTTGTCTCCCCGAAATCGAAGATACTGGAGATCATGTCCTTCGTCTCCGACTCGAGGTCGCCACCCATTTCTGAGATGTCCAGGAGAGACTTCAATTCTTCGGGCGTGTGAGCCTGGGTAGCATCCCTGGAATAAAAGAGCTTTCCAAAGAAATTGGAGAATGCGGTCATGGCCATGAGTATCGGCTTGAGTAGGAAAACCCATGACCGGAGAAAAGGTGCGATCCTGGGTGCTAAGCGCTCAGCGTTCTCGATGGCGTAGATCTTAGGGGTAACCTCTCCAAAGATCAAGAGGAAAAAACTAACCACAAGAATATCCATCAGAAATACTATATTCTCGCTAAATCCCTTCGCTGTGAAAACCAGATATGACAGAAGGGCTGCTGTGGCAGTCAGGAGTACATTAACGATGAGATTGCCTAAAAGGACACCATTGAGAAGGAGATCTGACCGATTCATCAGGCTCCTTACGATGCCGGCATTCGCCCTCTTCTCTTCCTCCATCTTCGAAATCTGGAAACCTGATAGAGAGAAGAAGGTTGTTTCGGTTCCCGAAAAGAATGCCGAAAGGAGCAACAAAAGGATCAGAAGGAAGAGAAGAATAACCAGGGTCAACGTCACTTCTCAACCTTTCCGCTCAACTTTAATACCCAGTATTCCTGTTTCTTCCACATCTCGTCATCTCCACCGTTGTGGTCATAACCAACGAGGTGGAGGATCCCGTGTAATTCAAGCCTGAGGAGCTCCTGTTCCAGCTCTATTTCATTGTCTCTTGCTTGCTCGGCGGCTCGTTCTACAGATATATATATATCACCAACCAGGTAATCCTCGTTCTGAGACAGATTAAAGGCGATAACATCCGTTGGTTCATCTTTCCCAAGGAATTCCCTGTTGAGATTCTGAAGACATTTATCACCGTCAAAGGTGATACTCAGTTCACCCCCCCCACTCCACTCATGACGGAGAACCTCATTTGCCGCTTCGATGGCCTTATTCACCTTCAATGGAGTTATCGGCTCTATTTCGTTTACGTGTACCGTAAGCAATGGGCTCCTGGTTGTCATTCGTCCCTTCCGTACTTTCTTCCTTCAGGTACTCGATTCTGGAATGAAACCTGGCGAGCAGAATCTTGACAAATGCCTCTTCAATAAGGTGGAGGTCCTTGAAAGTAAGATCACAGTCTTCCAGCTGGTCGGCTTCGATCTTCTTCTTGATCGCGGTCCTCACCATTCCACGGATCCTGTTTGGAGAGGGATCGATGAGTATTCTGGACACAGATTCAACTGAGTCGGCAAACATGCATATTGCGGTCTCTTTGCTCTTTGGTTTTGGACCCTGGTAAGAATAGTCGTGTATGTTGACCGAAGCGTCGTCGTTCTTCCCTTTTGCCTTCTCGTAAAAGAAGGAGATCTTGGTCGTACCGTGATGTTCGGGTATGAAATCGATAATGCACTGCGGCAATTTTGCTTCCCTTGCCAGTTCAATTCCCTCCTTGACGTGATTCTCGATGATCATCGCACTCATGTTAGGGCTGCAGTTATCGTGGGGATTGTCACCTGAGGCCTGATTCTCTATAAAATATTCGGGTTTTTTGATCTTTCCGATATCATGGTAGTAACACCCGACCCTGGCAAGAAGAGAGTTCGCCTTGATTCCTTCGGCTGCCGATTCAGCCAAACTGCTGACTGCCAGGGTATGAGCCCATGTCCCCGGTGCTCGAATGACAAGGCTCTTCAGAAGAGGATGATTGAAATCAGACAGCTCCATAAGAGACAGATCTGTAGTTTCGTTGAATATGTATTCGAATACAGGGAGGAGAGCCATGGCCACGAGTGTAGAAAGAACGGCGTTGATGCCGCCCCAACCACAGGTCTCGATCGTTTCAATCCAGGGAGTCAGGCGGATCATGTTGATCGTAATAGTTGCCAGTATATATCCACCCGCTATAAAGAGGATACTTTCACCAAGCTGTCTCCGTTTCCTGACAATCCTTATGCTTAAGCCTCCACTGATCCCTCCCAGTAACGAAACAAAAAGAACGTTGTACCCAAAACTCTCCTGCCCTCCGAGAAGTATCGAAATAACGAGGATAGCCACAACGGCAATCCTTACATCGTGCAGGATAGCGATAAGGAGTGAAGCCAGGGAAATAGGGATCAATATCGTTGGAACACCCGGCAATCTCGCGATCATTGCGGCCGTAAACATCACGATGAGGAAAATAAGAGCAAAGGATAGGAGCGAAGAGAATGAATTATAAAGCCGTCTTCGATAAAAATAGAGATAAAGGCCGAAGATAAGGAGAAGAAATGCATTTACAAAAAAGGTGCCGATAAAGGCGATAAATGTATTATAGGTCGTTGAACTCGGTTCTCTCGCTATTATCTCTTCTCTCAATGCGTGGTAGTTTTCAAGGGCTTCTTCACCGATTCTATAGCCCTGTTCGATAATTTTCTCGCCTTCGAGGACATGTCCCTTGATTGGGGAAACTTCCGCCTCGGCAAGTACGATACGCCTTTGAGTCTCAAGCTCGTTAAATACAACATTTGGTTTGAGAAAGAGTGTGATAAGGTCAAGGAAGATCGATTGACTGAATACAGGGAATTCCGGGTCGATTACTTCGTCCCACGCGAGAGTGAACGACTGAGATTGTGTCAGGAATCTGTCTACCCTCAAGAGTTTCTCTTCTCCATCACGACTCACCGTAACGAGCTCTTTGTCTATTTTTTCCCTCGAATCATCGGTAAGCACTCCCTTCTCGAGGTGGGCGGAAATATATTCGATCAGTCTCCTGGACAGTAGCGCTCTTTTCTCCGGGTCGAGTAGATAGAGAACACCTTCTTCATCCAGGTCTATTTTCCGTTCACCCAACCACCTGATCAGTTCCGTCCTCTCCGAAACCGATTCCTCGGAAGCGGCTTCCCCAATTCCCCCTTCATCCAGATTGAGGCTGTCGATCCGTTCCTGCAGGATGGTAAAAAACCTGTCGACCCGCTCCTTCGTGCTGTCGATCACATCCGGGATGAATTCGAGGACAGGATAGACTGTGCCTGCCTTTTCCAGCTTCTCAGCCGACAGCTCCTCGGGGCTTTTATAGACATTATACGAGAATGGAGCAACGACATCTCTCGATGCCACATTTCCCAACTCGAACTCTGGAAGTTCCGGGGCTATCGCCAATGGAAAAAGGAGACGAATCGTCATCGCGAGAACTAGAATTAACAGGATTCGAACGCCGTGGTTCTGAATCCACCGCCCGGCTACACCATCCTTCTCCCGATCACCCTTCTCAGAGCTTTTGGTAAACGCAGAGGTTGCTTTCTTTTTCCAGAAAAGCCGTGTAAGTCGACTCATATCACTTCTTCGTCTTGGCCTCGTAAGCCTTGATGATCTCCTGAACGAGTGGATGCCGTACTACGTCGAGCTCGCTGAAATAGACGAACGCGATACCATCGATCGGCTGAAGGATTTCTTCAATCTCCAGCAATCCGGATTCTTCGGGACGAACAAGATCGATCTGTGTCTTATCTCCCGTGATCACGGCCCTCGAGCTCATACCGAGCCGTGTAAGGAACATCTTCATCTGAAGGGGAGTCGTGTTCTGGGCTTCATCGAGTATAACAAAGGCTTCATCCAGGGTTCTACCCCGCATATAAGCCAACGGGGCAATCTCGATCACCCGTGATTCGATTGCCCGATTGACTTTTTCCGATGGAAGCATATTGTGCAATGCGTCATGGAGGGGTCTGAGATAGGGATCTACCTTCTCCTGCAGGTCACCGGGCAGGAATCCAAGGTTCTCCCCCGCTTCTACGGCAGGTCTCGCTAAAATGATCCTTTTCACCCTCTTTTTATTGAGGGCATCTATGGCCATCGCCACGGCAAGATAGGTCTTACCCGTTCCGGCAGGTCCAATACTCACTACAATGTCATTATTCAGGATCTCCTCAATATACTGTTTCTGGGCCTCGCTCCGCGGGTGAATCGTTTTCTTTTTCCCTGGCAGGTAGATGGTAGAACTCAGGCGTCGCCAGTTGGCGTCGACATTATCATCCCCTATCTCATGGTAGATCCGACGAATATCCGTACTATCGAATTCCTTTTGTGTTTGAACCATATCTATCAGCTGACAACAGAGGTCAACTCCCTTGTCCACATCCTCCTTCTCGCCGATAAGTTTCAGTTTTCCATCACGTACCATCACGCGACAATGTGTCAGCGTTTCGACCATCCTGAGATTCTCATCTTCGAGGCCAAAGAGGCGGAGCTGGTCAACTCCATCGAGAGGGATTTTCTTCTCTACATAATCGGCCTCTCCGCGGTTCCTTTTTCTTCGCTCTTTTCTAGTTGTCTTCACGGATGTTCTTTACTCCCTTGAAAAATTATACAAAAAGCCCTCACCCCTTCTCTTTGCGCTGCGTAATGGGGGTTAAGGGCATGTAGCCTCTTCTAACACACATGTATTCGTCTGAAAGTATTCCTCCAATGACAGATAAATAGTATTATAAATCGACAGAGTTGTCAAGCTTTTTTATATGTAACTCGTTGAGTTCCTTTTCACTTACACCAGACGGGGACCCTTCCATCAACCCCTGAGCGGTTGTCGTCTTCGGAAAAGCAATTACTTCCCTAAGGTTACTGGCTCCAGCGACGATCATCGCTATCCGATCCATACCAAGAGCTATGCCCCCATGAGGTGGTACTCCGTAATCAAGAGATTCCAGTAAGAACCCGAATTTGTCGCGATATTCACCTTCAGTCATGCCAAGCACCTTGAACACTTGTTCCTGAACGGTCCGATCGTTTATTCTTATACTGCCACTACCCAGCTCCACCCCATTCAGGACAATATCATAGCCCCTCGACCTCGTAATCAAAGGGTTTTCCGCCATTGAAGGGATATCCTCTTCTTCTGGTGCCGTGAAGGGATGATGTGTGGAATTCAGGGCACCGTCCTCTTCCCTGATTTCAAACAGAGGAGGTTCGACGATCCAGACAAATTCGAGGCTCTCTTCGTCATATAATCTCTCACGTGTGGCGATGGTCCTCCTGAGGAGATCGATAGAAGGAGACGTAACAGCATCCTGACCGGCTATAAGAAGGACCAGATCGCCAGGTAGTACTTTGCCCTTTTCCAGAATTGCCTGCAGCTCACGCCCTGAAAGGTGAGCCCCCATACTGCTTGTCCATTCCTGACCTTTTGATTTCAACCACAGGAGTCCCAGGGCCCCTCCCTTCTTTGCTACCGTCTCGAGTTCATTGAGATCCTTTCGGCTGTATTCAGATCCCCCCTTGACAACGAGACCGCGCACCCTTCCCTCTGATCCAAGGACTGTCTGGATGATCTTGAATCCGGTTCCTTCGAAGCAGGAGGAAAAGTCGGTGATCTCCATAGAATATCGCAGGTCCGGTCGATCTGTACCGTACCGTTCCATGGTCTCCAGGAAGGACAATCGTTTAAAAGGTCCCTTGACGGTAACCCCCAGGGCCTGATGAAATAATTCCGTGAAGAGCTCCTCCGTGATCTCAAGGATATCTTCCTCACCGATAAATGACATCTCGATATCGATCTGCGTGAACTCCGGCTGCCTGTCCGCCCTCAAATCCTCGTCCCTGAAACACCTGGCTATCTGGAAGTATCGATCCAGGCCTCCGAACATCAGGAGTTGTTTGTACAACTGGGGAGACTGGGGCAGAGCGTAAAATTTACCGGCATGTATCCGGGATGGAACCAGGTAATCTCTTGCACCTTCCGGAGTCCTGCGTGTCAGGATCGGTGTCTCGATCTCGAGGAACCCTCTTGAATATAAGATGTCCCTCGTTGCCTTCATCAGATCGCTTCTCAGTCCAAGGTTTCGCTGAAGCTCGGGGCGTCTGAGATCGAGATACCGATACATCAGCCTTAAATCTTCTGACGCCTCGATTGGTCCATCGATCTGAAAAGGAGTCGGTTTCGCTCTGGAGAGGACTGAGAGCCTCTGTGCGCGGACCTCTATAGCACCGGTATCGAGAGATGGATTGACCATCCCTTCGGGCCGTTTCGCCACCTTCCCTTCGACATGAACCACATATTCCAGTCGGACAGAGCGGATCGTCTCTTCATCATCACCGACCGAAGAAGGATCAATCACGACCTGAGAAACACCGTACCTGTCCCTGAGATCGATGAAGATCAAGCCGCCGTGATCCCTCCTCCTGCAGATCCATCCACAAAGCCTGACGTCACGTCCCTCATCTCCTTTACGAAGTTCCCCACAGGTACAGTCCCGATAACTCGTTTCAATCCCTTTCACTCCTCTCCCCTCTTTCACGGTTTAGACTCCTTCTTCAAGGTTTCCTCCAATCGATCAAGACTTATCTCCTTTTCTTCACCCCTCACCATGTCTCGAACGACCACACATCCCCTCTTCAACTCATCCGAGCCAAATATCAGAACCCTTTGGACACCCAGCCGATGAGCCATGCGGAACTGACCCTTCAGGCTCTTTCCCAGATAATCGGCATCGACGCTAAAAGACTTACGAAGCCGGACCATCCATCTGAAGGCTTCGTCACGCGCCTGCTCATCCGTGTAAACCACGAAGAGATCGAGCATCCCTTCCTCTATCTTATCGATCCCCCAATCGACTTTATCTTTCTCGAGCGCGAGTAAGATTCTCTCTAGACCGGCCGAAAAACCAACCGCCGGGATATCTCCGCCACCAAGCGTAGCAACGAGATCGTCATACCTGCCTCCACCACCCAGGCTGTTCTGCCCACCGAGCCTTTCGTGGATGATTTCAAACGCCGTGCGTGTATAATAATCGAGCCCCCTTACAAGATAGGGATCATCCCTGTATTCACATCCGGAGCTCTTCAGGCCATCCCTTACCTTGGAATGGTGATCGTCGCATGCCTCACACAGGTAACTGGTGATCTTCGGTATCTGTTCCCTATACCCCCGACACTCATGTACCTTGCAATCCAGAATCCTCAACGGATTCCTCTTATACCTATCCTGACAATCGGGACATAACTTCTTGACGACATCGGCAAGTGCGATTCTAATGGCATCCTGGTATCGGGGCCTGCACTCCCTGCACCCGACACTGTTGAGCAAGAGCGAAATATTTGAAAGGCCGATCCCACTGAAGAACTCCATCCATAGAACGATCGTCTCGAGATCGATCATCGGTGACCCACTGCCTATCGCTTCCGATCCTATCTGAAAAAATTGCCTGTTTCTTCCAGCCTGTGGGCGGTCATAGCGAAACATGGGACCAAAGTAATATAGTTTTTGGACCTCCCTCTCATTCTGAAGGTTATGCTGAATATAAGCTCGAACCACTGGGGCCGTCCCCTCTGGTCTGAGTGACAGAGGTCTACCGCGTCTGTCCTCGAAGGCATACATCTCCTTGATCGCAATATCCGAGGCCTCTCCAACCCCTCTTAAAAACAGGTTTGTGTCCTCGATCAACGGGGTCTGAATTTCCCTGTAACCATATCTTCTCAGGATAGAGCGCGCTTCACCTTTTATCCATTGCCACTTCCCGGACTCATCGGGCAGTATGTCGTGGGTCCCTCTCGGTGACCTATACTTTGTCATTCTCAATCTCCGTATCCGCGGTCGCGTAATACTTTATGAATACCCAGCTACTAATCAGGATCCCTATGACATTTGCTAAATAATCGAGCGGATCAGCAACCCGACCCGGCACAAAATATTGATGAACCTCGTCAGACAGACCAAATAACAGCGAATAAAAGATACCGAATAAAAGGGTCTTTCTTTGTGTTCCTGTCTTCCCGCAGCCCCTTAAAACGAGCAGGTTAAGGATTCCAAAGACAATCACGTGAATCAGCTTATCGATGAGCCTGATCGATGGAAGATGAAACACAGAGCTGGGAAGTGAAGAAAAATAAAATATTCCAATTGAACAGATTAGAGGAGGGGACCAGGCGTTAAATGCACTTCTGATCGACATGCACCTCTCCCCCACCCCATCTGTTTGAAAAGAGGATTTTCTCATTCTCATTGAAGCTTAGTGGCCCAATTCATAAATACGATGGCATTC
>CAYTWO010000060.1:13086-14157 GCA_964442125.1 uncultured Gemmatimonadota bacterium | reverse complement strand
TCAGTATCTTTGAGAAGATACTGAACAAGACATCTAAGTTTCGCCTGAAATATAAATTACTCGGTTTTCCGATTGAGTATAAACTTTACCACATCCTTCGTCGCCTCAAGCACTCCCTCGTCCCCCGTTGAGATCGTGTCTGCCGGGCCTTCTACGAAATATCGAACACCCTGCATATTTCCTTCCGGTTCAATCTGTGGATGTCATCCATCCAGGTTAACTAACGCTGTTATTCCTTGCTTTTTATCACCTTTTTTATCATTCATATAGTGTCTGGATAGTCCATTTTTGGCTCAAAAAGATATGTCATTCGGGTGCCTTCGCTCGTCGAAGGTACTTTTGAAAATAGGGGAGAACCTCATCGCTTACTGAACGGACAATGGGTTGACAGGTGTGGAGGGGTCTCGTACTGGGAATGATGTAACCGGGTAACTCTATTTGATCGGAGTGCAGGAGTGATCGAGCTTGTAGAGAAGGAAATTCACCCCTCGTCTGTTCTTGAGAAGGTTCACTCCCCCTCCTCTGGAGCACTTGTTCTCTTTCTTGGAACGGTGCGGAGTCTCTCGAACAGCAAAGAGGTTTCCCATCTTGTCTATGAAGCCTACCACGATATGGCCCTCAAGAAATTGGAAGGTTTAGTCGAAACAGCGAGGACCCGGTGGGAGCTTGGAGAGGTAGCAGTTATCCACCGCCTGGGCAGATTGGAAGTCGGGGAGATAAGCCTCCTGATCGCCGTATCTTCTCCACATCGGGCGGAATCATTTGAGGCTTCCAGGTTTTTAATCGAAGAGATAAAGAGAGAAGTTCCAATCTGGAAGAAGGAGTTCTGGGCAGGAGGGGAACGATGGGTATGAGTACTATTCCGAGTCGGGGATCAGTTGGCTGAACGATCGGTAAATGATGATGAGAAAGGCGACCGCCGGGGAATGGTGATCGTTTATACCGGGGATGGCAAGGGTAAAACCACCTCCGCTCTTGGGATCTCGCTGAGGGCTTACGGTTATGGCTGGAAAACCCTCTTTGTCCAGTTCATAAAGGGAACCTGGCATTATGGGGAAATCGATGCGGCCA
>CAYTWO010000060.1:0-12986 GCA_964442125.1 uncultured Gemmatimonadota bacterium | reverse complement strand
GCTGTTGATCATCGGCCAATTTGAAGGTGAGCGCTCACTTTCACCGTCCCTGCAACGTATAGACAAAACCCTCAAAGGTCTGATAAAAGAGAGTATCGAAACCGGCGAGTTCAAAGGGAAGCCGAGCGAAGTCCTGCTGCTTCACACGATGGGACTGATGCCCAGTCGTCGCCTGTTACTGATCGGACTCGGCAAAAAGGATAAGTTCAGTCTCGATACTCTCCGCAAGGCAATGGCAGCTGCCGCCCTGAAAGGAAGGGACATAAACACGGGAACGATATCTACAAAAATAGATATCGATAATGACGGAGGCTATCCTGTCGGTAAGCTTGCCAGGGCGACCGTAGAAGGGGTGATGTTGGGACTTTACAGGTTCGATGAATATCATAAGGGTAAAAAGAACGACGATGGTGAGATAAAGACACTTCACCTCATCGTCGAGGAGAATAAAGCCCTCAGGGAGTCGAGGAAGGGAGCAAGGGAGGGGCAAATCATAGGGGAGTCTGTATGCTATGTCCGGGATCTGAATAACAGTCCCGGGAACCTTGCCACACCTGATTATCTTGCCCGGCAGGCGCGTTCCATTTCCAGAAAATACGGCCTGAAATGCACTGTTTTGAATTCCCGTGATTTGGAAGTGAAGAAGATGGGTGCTATTCTCGCCGTTGGTAGTGGAAGCAGGAGACAACCTCGCCTTATTATCTTAAAGTACAGAGGTGGTGGGGCGTCAGGCAGGAATATCGTTCTGGTCGGTAAGGGAATCACCTTCGATAGTGGAGGAATATCGCTCAAACCGGGTGCCGATATGGACAAGATGAAATACGACAAATCGGGTGCCGTGGTTGTGATGGGTGTCCTCAGTACCGCGGCCAGGATCGGAATTCCGATCAACGTCATCGGGATCATCCCGGCGGCAGAAAACCTCCCTGGCGGTTCTGCATATAGACCGGGTGATATCTTGAAGACATACTCGGGAAAGACAGTCGAGGTGATTGACACGGACGCCGAAGGGAGATTGATCCTTGCGGATGCCCTTGCCTATGGTCTTACATTTAAACCATCGGCGATGATCGATATAGCCACTCTGACAGGAGCCTGTGTGGTTGCTCTCGGTAATCTAGCCGCGGGCTTAATGGGAAATGACGATCAGCTTCTGGAAGATATCGTCGAGTCAGGAGAGAGGACCGGTGAAAGGGTATGGCGCCTGCCACTCTGGGATGAATATCGGGACCAGCTCAAGAGTGATTTCGCAGATCTCAAGAACACCGGGGGGAGAGAGGGTAGTGTTATCACGGCCGGCATGTTTCTCAAGGATTTTGTGGGAGAGGTCCCATGGGCTCACGTTGATATTGCCGGGACATCCTGGACGACGAAAAGTGGACCTTATAACCCAAGAGGTCCCAGCGGTATGGGTGTCAGACTGCTTGTCGATTTCCTCGAAAGAAAAGCCTCTGGAGGGAGGAAGTCGAAGGAGAAAGGGAAAAAAAGTTGATACTGAAACACCTGATCGTTGGTGCCCTTCAGGTAAACTGTTATGTTATAGGGTCTGGACGGGGTGGCGGGGGAATTGTTATCGATCCTGGCGGTAATGCCGACGAGATTGCCAGGGTCCTTGACGAGGAAGGTCTGGAGCTGAGGTTTATCCTGTTGACCCACGGGCATGTGGATCATGTCGGAGGTGTGTGGGATCTGGAGAGGAAAAGCGGTGGTGAGGTATTGATGCACAGAGATGATCTTCCGCTTCTTCAGGGAATAGAGCTGCAGGCTCTCGCTTTCGGCCTTCCTCCAACGGGAGAACCCCGCGTCGATCGTCATATAGAGGACGGAGATCGAATCGAGGTAGACGATTTTCATGTGGAAGTCTATCATACACCTGGTCATTCTCCTGGAGGAGTGACCTTTCAGCTCAATGATCTCCTATTTGTGGGTGACACCCTCTTTGCCGGATCCGTGGGGAGAACGGACCTTGCAGGAGGGTCTTTCGAGGAGCTTGTAAGGTCGATCAAGGAAAAATTGTTCCCTTTAGGTGATGAAACCAGGGTCTATCCCGGTCATGGACCGGCTACGAGGATTGGAGAAGAGAGGCTCTACAATCCATTTTTGCGAGACATCCACATGGCTTGAAATAAATGATTAGGCAAATAGAACACCCGGAAGGTATAAACAGAAATGACGGATGGAAGGGTTTATGATTCCTGATAAAAAGGAGTAGATATGTCACCGTTAGAAAGAATTTATATGGACCACAACGCCACTACACCCTTTGATCCAAGGGTAGTGGAGGTCATGAAGCCTTTCTTGTCGGAATTCTTCGGGAATCCATCCAGCACTACACACGAGCATGGGCGAGTTACCCGTGAAGCTATTGAGGAGGCGCGAGAGAAGGTCGCAGACTTGATCAATGCCAGCAGTCGAGAGATCATCTTCACCAGTGGGGCAACGGAGGCGGACAATCTGGCTATCCTGGGAACTGCCAGCAGGTTGAAGGAGAAAGGCAATCATATAATTACCACCGGTATCGAGCACAAAGCAGTGCTGGATACGTGTAAGTACTTGCAGAAAAACGGGTTTGAAGTGACCTATCTGCCTGTGGACAGATATGCGATGGTCGATCCGGGAGATCTGGAGAAGGCGATTACCGACAGGACGATTTTGATATCCGTGATGTTCGTCAACAGTGAGGTTGGCACGATCGAGCCGGTCGAGGAGATAGGAAAGATAGCCAGGAGCAGGGGTGTCACCTTCCACTGTGATGCTGTCCAGGCCGTTGGTAAGATCGAGACAGATGTCAGGAAGTTGAACGTCGATCTCCTTGCCATGTCGTCCCACAAGATTTACGGCCCCAAAGGGATTGGAGCCCTGTATGTCAGAAAAGGTGTCCGCTTGGACCCGATTACTCACGGAGGAGGACAAGAACGCGGACTCCGGCCGGGGACATTGAATACCCCGTCGATAGTCGGATTTGGCGAGGCCTGCTCCCTCAGAAGAACCGAGATGGAGTCCGAAGCCGAGGGTCTTATTTCCTTGAGGGGGAGGCTCAGGAAGAAGATCGAGGATCGGATCGATAAGGTCCACCTGAACGGGCATCCCACAAAGAGACAGCCGGGTAACCTCAATTTCAGCTTTGAATATGTCGAGGGAGAGTCATTGATCCTTTCTATTAAGGATGTTGCCCTATCATCGGGATCCGCATGCACCTCGGATTCCCTGGAAAGTTCCTATGTCCTGCTGGCCATGGGTGTTCCAGAGGTTATCGCGCATTGTTCGGTGAGGTTTGGTTTGGGTAAGGACAACACGGAGGCCGAAGTCGACGAGGTAGCGGACCAGTTAGAGGCCAACGTGAAGAGGCTCAGAGACATGTCTCCACTGGTCGGGAGCGATTTCATCTAAGGAGGTCATACCTAAGTTGACTCTTCGGATCCAGATTTGCCGGATAGAACTATTTTGTTTCGAGCGGGCGAACTCGGATCAGCCTGACAGAATGTGACTCAGAAGGGATAATGGGTGTATAGAAGGAAGGAGAAAGCGAGCGGGAAATGTCCAGCCTTCAAGACTATTCGAAAGAGGTAATCGATCATTATGAAAATCCCCGTAACGTCGGTGAGATAGAAGAACCGGATGGGGTCGGGACTGTAGGTAATCCCGCCTGTGGTGACGTGATGAAACTGACGATCCGTGTGGAGAACGACAGGATAATTGATGTCAAGTTCAAGACCTTCGGTTGCGGAGCCGCTATCGCGACCAGTTCAATGGTTACCGAGCTGGTCAAGGGCAAAAAGATCGAGGAAGCCCTTCAGATCTCCAACCAGACCGTTGCCAGGGCATTGGGGGGGTTGCCACAGGTGAAGATGCACTGCTCTGTCCTCGCGGAGGACGCCCTGAAGGCAGCAATAATAGACTATCAAAAGAATCAGGAGAAGAGAGGATGAAAAAAATCCTTTTCATTGTCCTCGATGGATTGGGTGATGAACCGAATCCCGGATTTGGCGGAGATACACCCCTGGGGGCGGCAAAGACGCCATACATGGATAAACTCATAAGTGACGGGAAGACGGGTCTCATGTATCCAGTTGGCGAGGCAATAGCTCCAGAATCCGACATTGCCGTCATCAGCATCCTGGGCTATCATGCCATGGATTATTACACCGGAAGGGGTCCACTCGAAGCTCTGGCCGTGGGTGTTGCAATGGAGAGCGGAGATCTGGTCTACCGGGTCAATTTCGCGACAGCGGGTGATGGCAGTGAAATCATCGACAGGAGAGTAGGCAGGAGCTTGACCTCCGACCAAGCCCTTGAATTGTCCCGGGAGATCAACGAGAAGGTAGAATTGACCTGTCACCCCGCGTCTTTTCTCTTCAAGAGCACCGTGGGGCACAGGGGAATCCTGATGATCAGGTCAAGCGATGGCAATCTTTCAGCCAGAGTCAACAACACAGACCCCGCATACAGGAAGAAAGGCGTTCTTGGGGTTGCGCGAGCAGAGTACGAAAACGTCATTCAGAAATGTACCCCCGAAGAGGGATGGGAAGAATCCCGTGAGGCGATCATTGCCTCCGAGCTGACAAACGAATTTATCGAGAAGAGCCGCCGGATTCTCGAGGATTCTCCGATCAATGAGAGGAGAAGGGAGTCCGGTCGGTTGGCAGCAAACCTCATCTTGACCAGGGATGCGGGGGATCGATTACCATCTTTCCCATCGATTGCCGACAGGTTTGGCGTGAATTTCGGTTGTTTTGTGGAAATGCCCGTGGAAAGAGGGATTGCCATGCTGACCGGAATGGATATCATCGAGTTGAAGGACCTGAAGGGGTCCCCTCATGAAGATTATCCGGAGATCGTGAAAATAGTCGATGAGAGGCTGAGTGAGTTCGATGGTCTTTACATTCACTTGAAAGGACCGGACATTCCCGCTCATGACGGGAAGTTCAGGGAAAAGATGGAAATGATCGAGGCGGGGGATACCTCTTTTTTCGGTCCGCTGTTGGAAATAGTGGAGATGAACGATATCGTCATGACAATAACGGCGGATCATTCCACTTCCTGTCTCATCAAGGCGCATTCGTCACACCCTGTCCCGCTTGCGATCGTAGGTGGTGGAGTCGACAGAGATGACGTGGATCGCTTTTCGGAGGCTGGTTGTGAGGGCGGATCGATCGGAGTGATCAAGGGGGAAGAGCTGATGCCTATCCTGGTCGACTTAGCAACTTAGGTAGTAATAGTCAGAAGAGATGGAAGGTACTGAAACGAAAAGGCCACTCGTCTTCATTAATGCCGCCATGAGCGTTGATGGGAAGATTGCGAGCACGGAACGGTCTCACCTCAAGATATCGGACGAGGAGGATCTGGAACGTGTTGACAGGCTGCGGGCAGAGGTAGATGCTATCGTAGTAGGTGGAAAGACCCTTCTGAATGACAATCCCAGGTTGACGGTCCGGTCAAGGGCATTGAGAAGAGAGAGAAAAAGTCGTGGTCTTGAGAGCGACCCGATCAAGGTGGTCGTTACCGGAAGTGGAAATGTGCCCCTGGACTCTTCTTTCGTACTGGAGGGAGAAGGTCCTAAATTTGTCTTTACGACGGAGAGGGCTGATAAGGAAATGATCCGATCTCTTTCCAGGGTGGCAGAAGTATTTGTAGTCGGGGAGGACAGCGTCGACTTCGAACGTATGCTCGATATACTCAAGGAGCACCGGGTACAATGCGTCATGGTCGAGGGTGGTGCGACATTGAATTTCGAAATGATAAAGGCTCGTGTGGTCGATGAAATTCAGGTGACTATTTCCCCATATATCATTGGCGGCAAAGCCGCCCCTACGCTGGTGGACGGTAAGGGATTCACCAGGGATGGTATCAAGGATCTGGACCTGATCTCGTGTGAGAGATGCGGAGAGTCGGTACTGGTAAGATATCGCATCCAGTACAATGATGTTGACAATGCCACTCAAATGTCCCCTTCGTGTATTGAATCAAAGGAGTCGCGGTCATGAAGAGCAAAGGGACCCTCCTGTTACCGAGGGAGTATCTAGCATTTGAAGATGATGAACTCGTCGAGAGGATCAAGAAAAAGCGCCAGGATATCGGGAAGAAGATGATCCTGCTGGCGCACCATTATCAGCGGAATGAAATCGTGGACCTGGCCGATTTCATCGGCGATTCATTCTATCTCGCGAGGACAGCCAGTCTGCAGGAGGGTATTCGCTACATTGTATTTTGCGGGGTTCATTTCATGGCGGAGAGCGCGGATATCCTCTCTGCCGATGACCAGACGGTTCTCCACCCTGACCTTACGGCTGGTTGTCCAATGGCGGATATGGCGGATATCACCGAAGTGGAGGAAGCCTGGGATGCCCTTGGAGCACACGGTGAAAAGGACTTCCTGCCGGTTACATACATGAATTCAGACGCGGAGTTAAAGGCGTTCTGTGGCAGATGGGATGGGTCTGTCTGTACCTCGAGTAACGCGTCAGCAATCTTCGATTGGATCCTCGAGCAGGGGAAACGGATCTTCTTCTTTCCGGACGAACATCTTGGCAGGAATATCTCTATCGACAAGGGTATACCGGATGAGAAGATCATAGTATGGGATCCCAAAAGTGATTATGGTGGACATTCCCCACATGCCGTCAGGGAGGCAAAGGTCATTGTATGGAAAGGATACTGTCACGTCCATACCTGGTTCAAACCTCAGCACATCCTCGATATCAGAAGGAAGGATCCAGAAGCACAGATAGTAGTTCATCCAGAATGTATCAGTGAAGTCGTTGTCCTGGCAGACGCGTTTGGCTCGACGGAATACATTGCGGGCTTCGTGAATGAAGCGCCACCCGGTTCTACCATATACATTGGTACGGAAATCCACCACGTGAACAGGCTTGCCAGGAACAATCCAGACAAAAAGGTGTTCCCGGTCGCTCGGTCACTCTGCCCAAACATGTATAAGGTCAGTCTAAATGATCTCCTATGGACTCTCGACAACCTCGGGGAGGTTAACATTGTTCAGGTACCGGAAGAGGTAAAGAAGGATGCCAGAAAAGCCCTCGAAAGAATGCTCGCAATTACTTGAGTGCCGTTGTTGTACAGATGTGGAACTCAGGTCGAAAGAGGCCATCCAAGCAATGGAGACGCCCTTTCCGCTGGACGATCCGATAGGAAACGTCGAAGAACTCGTCGAGTTATTCCACTGTTATTGCGTTTCCGAAGATGATCTGCAGGTCGGCATCGAGGTCGAGAGACTGGGGGTTTACAGGGAAAGCGGCAAGGCTCTCCGTTATACCGGTAACAGAGGACTGGCAAAGATCTTGGGGAGTATTGAAGAGTCGAAAGGCTGGAGCGCGGTCTGGGAGGATGGACACATTATCCGGCTGTGCAATGGTCGTTATCAGGTCAACCTCGAGCCGGGCGGTCAGTTCGAGGTGAGTGGAAGTCCCGCACGGGACCTTCACAAAGTATGGAACGAACAGGTAGAGATCACTCGGACCATGAAAGAGCTGTCGAACAGTATGGATATAGTCTGGATAGGATTAGGCATGCAGCCCTTTACTCCCCTTGATGAGATCGAGTGGGCTCCGAAGGGTCGTTATGAGATTTTGTCGAAGTATTTGGAAAATACCGGGACCCTGGGCCATCTCATGATGAAACAGACCGCTTCGGTCCAGGTAAGTTTAGATTTTATATCCGAGGAGGATGCTCTCTTCAAGATGCGCATGGCTACTGTTTTGAGCCCGATCACCACTGCCATGTTCGCTAATTCACCGATCTGTGAGGGTGGTCTGAACGGCTACCTAACCAAGCGGGCCCACATATGGAGCCATACCGATCCAAGCCGGTGCGGGCTAGTCATGGATATTTTAAAAGATGACTCTGGTTTTTCCGATTATATCGATTATGCCCTCTCTGTTCCCATGCTCTTTATAGTTAGGGATGATGAATGGATCAGAATGGATCCGGTCCCTTTCAGGGAATACCTGGAGCATGGCCGTGGTGGATATCGTGCAACGTTCGGGGATTGGGACCTGCATCTGACTACCCTGTTCCCGGAGGTCAGGATGAAACATATAGTCGAGATCAGGTGCGCGGATAGTCAACGCCCCGAACTGCTAATGACCGTTCCGGCTTTCTGGAAAGGACTGCTGTATGACCGCCAGTCCTCAGCTGATGCGTGGGACCTGGTCAGCGGTCTTTCCCGGGATGAGCTGATAAGGCTGATGGAAGAAGTCCCGGTAAAAGCCCTCGATGCGAAGGTGGATGGGCGCAGCGTCAGGGATCTTGCCGGCGAGCTGATCCGATTGAGCAGAGAAGGTTTGACCAGGCAGGGTGAGTATGAAGAGGACCTGCTCGAACCGATCGAGGAGCTTGTCTTCGAAAGAGGGATCACTCCGGCAGAAGATGTCATCCAGAGGTGGGAATCCGGCTGGAAGGATAACCCGCGAGGGCTGATTGAGTTTCACGAGTTTTAGTTTAGTGAATGGTTGTTAGTGAATAGTGAATAGTGAGTAGGAGTTCATAGATGGTAGAAATTCGAATCCATGGGAGGGGAGGCCAGGGATCCGTTATTGCGGGAAAAATCCTTGCTTCTGCCGTTCACAAGGATGGTAAGTATTGTCAATCGTTTCCCGCTTTTGGCGTGGAGAGAAGAGGCGCCCCGGTGACGGCATTCACAAGGATAGATGACGATTACGTCAACCTCCGGTGTGAAATCTACGAGCCCGACCACCTCGTCGTCCTGGATCCTACACTGATGGAGGCGGTGGATGTGACCGCGGGTCTCAAAGAGGGAGGCATTATCGTAGTGAACAGCAAAGAGAAAACCTCCGCCTTTTCGCTTGACGGCAGGTTCCGGGTAGCGACGGTTGACGCGAGCGGGATAGCCGTGAAAAACAGCCTGGGGACAAAGGTGTCCCCGATCGTGAACACAGCGATACTAGGCGCATTCGCAAGGGTAACCGGCCTGGTCACGATCGATTCGGTCATAGAAGCCAT
Organism: uncultured Gemmatimonadota bacterium; assembly: GCA_964442125.1. Lineage (GTDB taxonomy): Bacteria > Gemmatimonadota > CAZMKB01 > CAZMKB01 > CAZNLH01 > CAYTWO01. The sequence goes on along the minus strand of CAYTWO010000060.1, from coordinate 4,010 downwards.
CCGGGAGTCTGTGCCCGTTCGCCCGGAAGAGAACGCGAAAGCCGCAAAAGATGCCTATGACGAAGTAACGATCCAGGAATGAAAGATCGAGCCGTGATCTAATCCTGATCGATGAGGAAATCTGATGTCCAAGAAAGAGAAAGACAAGGTTGGAAAGATCATCAAAATGGAGGGGCTTAAAGAACTCCCCATGACGGCCATATCCTTCGGGTTGATGGAGTGGAACGAGACGGGTAACTGGAGATATCTGCGGCCGCTCTACAGGGTCAAAACTGCTCCCTGTGTCCTGGAGTGTCCTGCCGGAGAGCTAATCCCCCGGTATATGCATAAATTGGCCCAGGGAGATCAGGAAGAAGCCTGGAAGATACTGGTCAAAGACAATCCACTGCCTGCCGTATGCGGAAGGCTGTGCAATCATCCCTGCGAGGCCGGTTGTCTGCGACGGGATTTTGACGAGACCGTTGGTGTAAGGGACGTTGAACGATTTCTGGGGGATGCAGCGATCGGTAGCTGGTCATTGAAACCACCGAAGCTCGTGAAAAACGAACGGATCGCCGTTGTCGGGGCGGGCCCTTCGGGACTATCATGCGCATTTCATCTTACGCAATTAGGTTACAAAGTCACTATGTTCGATGAGAGAGATACACCGGGCGGTTCATTGAGGCGAAGGGTTCCAGAGTCTATTCTTCCATCCAGGATCCTCGACGGTGAGATCGCCAATATCCTGTCCATGGGTATAGAGTTCCGGGGTGGCACCCGGTTAGGTGGACCAGGCACGCTCGAGGCATTGCTGGAAGAGTACGAGGTCATGTATCTCTCTACGGGTTTTCCTGGGGAGGGTCTCGGAGATGGTTTTGAAACGGATTCCCTTTCGGGGATCAGATCATTCAACGGTGAGGATGTCATCGGTTGCTCAAGGAAGAAGGGCAAACACGAGGGTTTTGTCGATCTGGAAGATGATCGTGTGGTCGTGAACGATGATTGTCAGACATCCAAGGAGGCGGTCTTCGCGGGCGGAAGTGTGGTGACCGGTGGCGATATGGGCATAGCAGAGGCAATAGGCTGGGGGAGGCGTGGAGCCAGGGCGATAGGCGCGTTTATCAAGGGCAGGCTCGAAGGAAGGGTAGAGAAGGAGAAGGAGGTCGTGACGTTCGAGAACCTCAACCTTGACTATTTCGAAAAAGAGGAGAGGAACAGGCCAGTGGTGAGAGATCTCGAGGAAGGGACACTCGAAGAGTCTGTTCAGACATTTGATGTGAGTACCGCTACGGCTGAAGCCGCCAGGTGCTTCGAATGCGGTATCTGTATCTTCTGTGACAACTGCCTGATCTTCTGTCCCGACGTGGCTATCGATAGGGTCGGCAAAGGATATAAGATCGACTATTATCACTGCAAGGGATGTGGTATTTGCGTCAACGAGTGTCCGCGTGATGCCATGTCCTTGGAGAGCGAACTGAAATGGAAAAAGTGATCGAAGGGACTCATGCTGCTTCCTACGGCGCCAAATTGGCCAGGACCCAGGTGATCGCGGCATACCCGATCACTCCCTCGAGTTCCGTGGTGGAGCTCCTATCGGAGATGTGCGCGATGGGTGAGCTTGATGCCAGGTTTATCAAGGTAGAGTCAGAGCATTCCGCGATGGCGAGTTGTATCGGTGCTTCGGCGGCAGGTGCCAGGGCGTTTACGGCGACATCTTCCCAGGGACTTGCCTTGATGCACGAAATGCTTCACTGGGCCGGTGGCGGGAGGCTGCCGATAGTCCTCGTCAACGTCAATCGGGCAATGGCGCCGCCGTGGACGATCTACTGCGATCAGAACGACAGTCTCTCCCAGCGTGATACGGGGTGGATGCAATATTACTGTGAGAGCAACCAGGAGGTCCTCGACACGATCCTGATGGCCTTCAAGGTCTCGGAAGAGGTGATGCTCCCCTCAATGCTCAACCTGGACGCATTTTTCCTCTCACACACATCTGAGCCGGTAGATATCCCGGATCAGGCGATGGTGGATGGGTTCCTGCCTCCCTACGAAAGGGATATGAAGATCGACGCCAGTGATCCCCATACATATGGTGGTCTTGCAAGACCAGACTCTTATATGGAACTCCGTTTTATGATGGAGAACGCCATGCATGACGCGCTCGAGGTGATCGATCGGGTGGCACGTGAATTCGAGGAGATTTTCGGGAGGGGGTACAGCCACCTGGAAGAATACAGGTGCGATGATGCGGAGATGATCCTTGTGACATCCGGGACGATAACGAGTACCGCCCGTACCGTCATCGACAATATGAGGGAACAGGGAATAGCGGTTGGTCTGATCAAAGCCAGATTGTTCAGGCCTTTCCCCGTTCAGGAGTACCGGCGTGTGTTGTCCGGTGTCAGGAAGGTCGGTGTAGTGGACCGGAACCTATCCTATGGTGCCAGCGGTATATTTTACCAGGAGATCAAGGCCTCCATGTACAATACCCGTCACCGACCGCCGATTTTCGGTTTTGTTGCAGGTCTGGGGGGTCGAGACGTAACTCCCGCTACTATATCTGAAATCATCCAGTTCATGATGGAAAACGATACGCCCGAAGAGGAAATTATCTGGATAGGAGTAAAGGAATGACCCAGAGGATGATCAATTTACCGGAGCCCGAGCTCATGACATCCGGTCAGCTGTCATGTGCCGGATGCGGGGCAACACTTACTATGAGGTTCGTTTTAAAGGCCCTGGGAGAGAAGACTGTACTGGTCATTCCGGCCTGTTGCTGGTCGGTAATAGATGGTCCCATGCCATATTCCTCGGTCAAGGTGCCACTGTATCATACTGCCTTCGAGGCGGCGGCTTCCACGGCAGCGGGAGTAAAAGCCGCCCTTGTAAAAAGGGGTGACACGGAGACGACGGTCGTTGCGTGGGCTGGAGATGGAGGTACTTTTGACATAGGGATCCAGGCTCTGTCCGCATGTGCAGAGAGGAACACGGATTTTATATACGTCTGTTACGACAACGAGGCATATATGAACACGGGGATCCAGCGGAGTTCTGCCACACCCTTCAAGGCATGGACAACGACGACTCCTGAGAATTTTCCGAAGGAGGATCCCAAGAAAAATATGGTCGAGATCATGGCTGCCCATCAGATACCGTACACCGCCACGGCGAGCATCGGTTATCCGGAAGACCTCCTAAAGAAAGTCGAGAAGGCCAGATCGATCGTGGGGACCCGGTTTCTTCATATCCTGGCGCCGTGTCCTCCGGGATGGAAGACTTCGAACGAGAAGACGATCACCTATGCGAGGTTGGCCGTGGAGGCCTGTGTCTTCCCGCTGTTCGAGGTCGAAAGAGGCGTTAAATATACGATCACCCATAAACCAGAACAGCAAATTCCGGTCTCAGATTACCTGGATCGCCAGGGTCGCTTCAAGCACCTCACTAAGGAAGATGTGAAAAAGATCCAGGAGGGCGTCGACTTGTACTGGGAAAGACTCCTGCGGAGAGAACGCCAGTCGAAGGATCTTTGATCTACCAAGTGGCAAGGTCACTCACCGAAACCAGTCATTCCGGCTTGCCCGGAATCCCTGAATAAACCATGAACCTCGATGAGCGCAACTCAGCAGATTCCCATACCGCCCTCCTCTACGAACAACTCGCCGACGGTCAGGTAAAATGCAATCTCTGCGGGCACCGGTGCGTGATTGCTGAGGGCAAGCTCGGCGTCTGCGGTGTCAGGCGGAATGTCGATGGCGATCTTAAGACGCTCGTCTACGGTAAGGTATGCTCGGTCAATATCGATCCGATCGAGAAGAAACCGCTCTTCCACTTTCTTCCGGGTAGCTATTCACTCTCCGTGGCCACGGTCGGCTGCAACTTCAAATGCGATTTCTGCCAGAACCATGAGATCTCCCAGTATCCCAGGGAAACAGGCGGTGTCATGGGGGAGATGTTGTCACCGGAAGATCTGGTGGCTATCACGATGGAGAAGGATTGCCGGAGTATCTCCTATACTTATACCGAACCGACGA
>CAYTWO010000059.1:12315-14332 GCA_964442125.1 uncultured Gemmatimonadota bacterium | reverse complement strand
GACTATACTCGGAATGATAACATCATGCAAGAATATTACTCGGACAGGCTCCTAGTAATCGTGAATCCCGCAAGAACAGCAATTGTATCATCAACATCCATACGAAAAACAACATCTAAAGATTCTGCGTCCACAATGGTTGAAAGGACAATTTCAAAATTGTCGGGTCCTGTGCTGCAAACAGTTATTACCTTCCCATAATATTGGATATTGTTTTTATAATAAACTCCAGGCGAGACGACGACAGAATCTCCATCAACAGAAGCAGTTATTGCAGTTTCTATTCTCTCGATCTTCTTCTCTAATCTCAATCGGTTTGTAGCTCTTCATCGAGTGGTCTCCTGCAGGCGTTGCAGAAGAAGAGCCCGTCTTGTTCATGGCCACAGTAGGGGCAAATCATCTTAAACCTCGTCTACGCTTTAAAGATAATACAAACATAAAGGCGATTTGTAAATGGTCTGCGAATGATGGACTCCCCCTGGGGTCGCCATAATTTACTGGGTACATAAAAAAGGGCAGCCTGTATGTTACAGAGCTGTCCTTCGTTTTTCTGGGATCATCTTATTCCCGGAGATTGAAGGAGAGGATTTGGAATGGGAGGCAGAAGGCGAAGTAGGAGATATCAAACCTGTCACCGAATATAACTCTGCCCCATCCCATCAGGGACAGGTTGTAAAGAAAGGGGAGGAAAACGGCCAGAAACAGAATAATGGCTGCGGAGGAGTAGACATCAGGGAGGCATTTCACCCTGAAGGTCAAAACGAAGGCGAGCAGGACGACCGGCAGCAAGGTCCACGGAGATGCATAGGAAGCCTGTATGGCGAATGGACCTTCGACGAGGAAATAGGCCCGGTCCCAGTACAGAAAAGGTAACGTCATGGCAAGGGCACCCAGGATGTTTCCGATGATCAACCATATCGATCGTCTCCCTGTCGTGCGTATGAACAGGCCCATAACGGGGAGGTAGACAAGCAGTATGATCACCCGAGTGCAGAGGACGAAACCACCGGTAACGCCCAGAAGGAATATGGTAAGTGATGTAACCGGCTTCCTCATCACTCGCTCGAGGACAATGGCGTACATTATTATAAGGATCATGTTGCTGAAAAGGTCACTTCGCACGATGAGTTCGTACAGGAAAACTGGAGAGACCACGAGTATCAGCAGACGGGGAATATCCCTGGCGGGCTTCTGGTATGGAATCATTGAGAGGATAACTGAAAACGCGATAAAGGCGACAATATGGAGCAGACCGAGTTCACCGACAATATAAAAGGGGATTGCTGTGATGAAGAGGAACGGGAGACCGGATGGCTTCGATTCCGCTCTATAAGGAAACTCCCCGCTTAGAAACCTTTCTATCCACTGGTACAGGGCAGGATAGCGCCCCACCTCTATCATCGCTGGGTCGAGTTGTTTCATCACGATGTAAAGAACGATGGCAAGAAAACCGATAAAAACCGCCTCAATTCTTTTTGAACTCTGTCCTGCAACCAGTTTTTCCCTATGAGTGTGCAGGACAGCAAAGAAGATATTGATCAACGCAAGGTAGATCAGTGACGCGATCATGTTATGATTTGTGATCATGGCCGCGTATTTGTACACGAACAGGGCGTTGATAAAGCCGTACATGGCAATCCAGAGAAGTTTTTTCATAAGCTTTCGGAAGGTCTTAGTGCGAAATCAGGAACCAGTTCTCGTTACTGGGGACAGATTAATATTTTATATGGCTGCCTGTCAATATTGTCGTCGAAAGCAGACGCTTCGCGCAGCCTTCGACAACCGAGTTGGAGCTGACAGTTCTTCCTTCTCTGGACCTGCAGCTCGACTCGGTGCTACCCGGTTTCCTGTGGATATGGGTTAATACCGAAGCGGGACGTGGTCCTGAACAAGGTCAATCTCACCACGGATTCCGGACAAGCCGGAATGACGGTGGATCCGGACAAGCCGGAATGGCATCGAGCCCTATTCCATGTCATTCCCGCAAGTTTATCGAGGCTTTAGCCGAGAGAAACGC
>CAYTWO010000059.1:0-12215 GCA_964442125.1 uncultured Gemmatimonadota bacterium | reverse complement strand
GCCCTATTCCATGTCATTCCCGCAAGTTTATCGAGGCTTTAGCCGAGAGAAACGCGTCGGGAATCTGCTTCCTTATTGGAGTTAGCGCCTATTGACAACCGCTCGGGTGAAATATATAATGGTCGAAGGCAGGAGGGATAAAACGTGCGTGTTGCAATGTATTACAACAACAGCGATGTCAGGATAGAGGAGTTACCGGTGCCTGAAATCGGTCCGGGCGAGCTCCTTGTCAAGATCGAGGCGAGCGGGATCTGCGGAAGCGATGTGATGGAGTGGTATCGGATCCACAAGGCACCCCTGGTCCTTGGGCACGAGATAGCGGGGACAGTAGTCGAAGTTGGCGAAGGTGTGGAAAGCTACAAGGATGGTGACAGGGTGTCGGCCTCTCACCACGTGCCGTGCAATAGATGTTATTACTGCATTACCGGTCACCACACGTCGTGCGACACCCTCCGCACTACGACCTTTCATCCGGGGGGCTTTTCAGAATACGTAAGGCTTCCGGCAATCAACGTAGACAGGGGGGTCTATACATTTCCAGAGGACCTGTCCTTCGAGGAAGCGACCTTTACCGAACCGCTTGCATGCGTTCTTCGGGGTCAGAGGCGGGCGGGTCTTATTGCCGGTCAGAGCGTGCTGGTGGTAGGCAGCGGAATATCGGGTGTGCTTCATATCGCGCTGGCGCGGGCGATGGGAGCAAGGTGTATTATTGCTACCGATATCTCACAATATCGGATCGATGCAGCCGGGCGGTATGGCGCCGATCATGCCGTTCATGCGGAAAAAGACATCGGTGGGCTGCTGAAAGAGGTCAATGACGGGAAGCTTGCCGATCTCGTTATCGTTTGTGCAGGTTCTGAAGCCGCCATCTCTAACGCCTTCCGGCTGGTGGAGAGGGGAGGGACAATCCTCCTCTTTGCACCAACAAACCCCGGAGTCGAAATTCCACTTCCTTTCAATGACGTCTTCTGGGGGAACGATATCACGCTCACAACGACGTACGCCGGTGACCGGACAGACCACCTCGCTGCCCTCGATCTGATCCGCACGGGGAGGGTAAAGGTTGGGGAGATGATCACACACAGGCTTCCACTCGAGGATACATCGAAGGGCTTTCAACTCGTCGCTTCAGCAAACGAATCGATAAAGGTCATTATCGAACCTCAGAGATGAATGCAGGAAGCGATCCTGAAAGGAGGACCACTGAAATGGATTGGGGATTAAAAAATCGTTTATCGAGGATTATTAAACCGGATACGGGTCGGACGGTCATGCTGGCTATCGATCATGGGTACTTTCTGGGACCGACCACCGGTCTCGAGAAGCCCGGCAAGACTATCGCACCGCTCCTTCCATATGCCGATTCCCTGATGTTGACTCGCGGTATCCTGCGGACCGAGGTGAACCCGGATGAGGATATACCTATTGTCCTGAGGGTCTCCGGTGGTTCCAGCATCATAGGTGAAGACCTTTCGAACGAGGAAATTACCGTGTCGATGGAGGAGGCTGTAAGGTTGAACGTCTCTGGAGTCGCCCTCTCGATCTTCGTCGGCTCTCCTTACGAGAAGCAGACTCTCCACAACCTTTCCATCCTCATAGACATGGCGGCAGACACCGGTATCCCGGTCCTTGCCGTGACGGCTGTCGGGAAGGATATGGAGCGGGACGCCCGATACCTGGGTCTCTGCTGCAGGATAGCGGCTGAACTCGGGGCGAATATTGTAAAGACCTACCTCTGTGAGGGTTTTGAAGATGTCGTTGGGAATTGCCCTGTTCCAGTCGTGATGGCGGGAGGGAAGAAGGTGCCCGAAAAGGACGCACTCACGCTTGCTTATAACGCAATCCAGGGCGGTGCCGTAGGTGTCGATATGGGAAGGAATATCTTCCAGTCAGATTATCCTGCCGCCATGATCCAAGCCGTTCGAAAGGTGGTTCACGAAGGCGCCAAACCGCCTGAGGCCTACGAATTTTTCCAGGAGAATTCCAGGGAATAAGGTAAGTAGAATAGTAATGACCGTTACGGAAGGTCTATTTTGAAACCCTCCACATATCACGTCCTGGTTACCGGTGGAACGGGATTCATTGGCGGCCGTCTTGCCGAGCGCCTTGCAAGGGAAGAGGGAGCAACGGTTCATCTCCTGGCGAGAAACCGGGAGAAAGCCGACCTGGCCGAGAAATCGGGATATCGGGTCAGCTTTGGGGATTTAAGCGACCCGGAAGTGCTGGGCAAGGCCACTGAAGGATGTGAGCTCGTATATCATTGTGCCCATACCTTCGGGCTCGGGATGGCGGATGCACTCCGTGTCAACGTTGGAGGTACGCGGAACCTGCTCGAGGCATCCCTGAAGGCGGGTGTTTCACGTTTCATCTATATCAGCAGCGTAGCGGTTTACGGTCAGACTCCCCTGGATGGCACCGATGAGAGCCTCGATCTCCGACCGACAGGCGATCCTTACTCGGATTCGAAGATCGCCGCTGAGAATGATGTCCTCTCGTTTGGCCGAAAACATGGACTCCCGGTCGTGATACTCCGCCCTGCGATTGTATATGGTCCACGTTCGGGGATGTGGTCCCTCGGCATTATCCGCTCGATTCAGGCGAAGCATCCTTTAGTGATCGGTAAGGGTGACGGAATCTGCAATACCCTGTTCGTGGATAACCTTGTCGATGCCATGATGCTCGCGGCATGGGAAGATAAAGCCGTCGGAGAAGCGTTTATCATCACCGATGGTATTTTATGTACGTGGGGAGAGTACGTAGGGCATTACGGGCGAATGCTCGGACTGACATCTCCCCCGAGATGTCCCGAGTGGCTCGCCTACCTCATATCCTACGCGTTTCATCCCTGCTTCCTTTTGTCACGCAAACTCGGCAGCACACCCTCCTGGGAGCCCGCCCGTTTTCTCGTCAGGGGAAGCCGGTTCACGCTGAACGCCATCCGAAGGATAGGGCTGAGATTCTGTGCCTTCACCCCACACGACATAAGGTATTTTACTCATAGGGCATCTTTCGATATTCGTAAGGCAAGGGAAGTCCTCGGATACAGGCCGAAGATAGGTCTCAGTGAAGGAATGGCGAGGACCGAGGAGTGGTTGAAGGAGGAGGGATACCTGTAAAGGGTGAGTTGCGGAAGAGGGTTTTTCGAAAGAACTCCTCTCTAATGCACTTAAAGCTATTTATTAGTAATTATCGTTAATTCCAACTGTATCAAATTATTATAATTCTCTTGGTGGAGGTCTATCTTGATCGAGGTCGAAAGTTTAAGGAAACAATACGGGAGTCTTGTCGCGGTCGATGACGTGAGTTTTGTTGCCGAACCCGGTGCCATTTTCGGACTGCTTGGCCCGAACGGTGCCGGCAAAACGACCGCCATAAGTTGTATTTCCGGTCTTTTGAAACCGACCGAGGGTCGCATACGGGTTCTGGGTCACAATGTCGTAACAGATGGTCGCGCGTCGAGGGAGAAGCTCGGTGTCGTCCCCCAGGAACTGGCCCTGTACGAGGACCTCTCGGCCAGGGAAAACATAGCCTACTGGGGCTCAGCGTACGGGCTTCGGGGACTAAGCCTCAAGCAGCGGGTGCAGAGCGTACTCGAATTGGCAGGTTTGCTCGATCGAGCCGACGAGGTGGTCAAAAAGTTCAGCGGGGGAATGAAGCGGCGCCTGAACTTTGCATGCGGGATCGTGCATGAACCGGAGGTCCTGCTCCTGGACGAGCCGACCGCCGGGGTCGATCCACAGAGCCGCGTTCGTATACTGGATCTCGTGCGGGACCTGACGAGAAACGGCACCTGTGTCCTCTATACGACCCATTACATGGAAGAGGCAGAAGCCCTGTGCGATAGGCTGGCTATTATAGACCACGGGAAGATCATCGCCTCGGGAACCCTGACCGAACTCCGGGCGATTCTCGGTGAACGCGATCTCATTCGTCTGTCCGGAAAGTTCGATCCTGCTGCCGTGATCAACGCCCTTGCACAGCTTGAAGAGATCGAACTTGTACAGGCTGAAAAGGAAATCCTGACACTGTCGACCGCACAGGCGTCCAGGAAACTCTCCGCGATCTTCAAGGTACTTGCCGGGACGGGAGCCGAGATACGTGAGACAACACTGACACAGCCCAATCTCGAAAGTCTGTTCATCAAACTGACCGGTAAGGAGCTCAGAGAATAATTATGGATTTCGTCTGGAGCACGGCCCTCAAGGACCTCAGGCGGTACAGGAGAGATCCCCTCGGATTTGTCCTGTGGATCGGCATTCCCCTGGTCGTTGGCTCTCTGATTGTCCTGGCGAGTGGTGGGAAGGAGGGGGCAAGACCACAGGCTCATCTCCTGATTTCGGACGATGATAACGGTGCTATCAGTAATCTCTTGATCGGTGCGTTGAGCCAGGAGGCAATGGGAGGCTTTGTCCGAGCAGAGGAAGTAGGGAAGGAAGAAGGATTGGATCGAATGGAGGAGGGCGACGCGACAGCCCTGCTCATCATTCCGGATGGGTTCGGACGGGCGGTACTCCTGGAGGACCCCGTAACGATGGAGTTGATAACCAACCCTTCCCAGCGGATCCTCCCCGGGATAGTGGAGGAAAGTCTCAGAGTCCTGATCGATGGAGTCTTCTATCTGCACCGCCTGATCGGCGAGGACCTGCGAGAGTTTGCGTTGGGTCCCCCCGATGGTCGGACCGCTTTTCCGGATGAGCGAATAGCCGATTTCAGTGTCAGGGTGAACCGAATGATGGAGGGAATGAGTAGGTACTTCTCCCCGCTCCTGATCGATCTCGAAACGAAGGTCGAAGGTGATGATGAATCGACGGCAGATAACGAGAACATCGGTGTGTTCTTCCTTCCTGGCATCCTTTTCATGGCCCTCCTCTTCATGGCCCAGGGGATCAGTGCAGACCTTTGGGAGGAGCGGGAGAAGAGGACCCTGCTCCGCGCGATTGTATCCCCGCACAGCGTGTTTGCCTTCCTTCTCGGTAAGATGCTATCGGGATTGATCCTGATGTTTCTCATCTGCCTCATGGCCCTCTCGATAGGTTATGCTTACCTGGATCTGGGTCCTAATACACTCCCGATGGCCGTTCTCTGGTCGACGATATCGGGTGCCATCCTGACGGTAATGCTGATGATGATCCAGCTCTTTGCCTCGAACCGGCGTGCCGGCAATATCCTGACGATGATCCTGATTTTCCCCCTGATGATGGTCGGTGGAAGTTTTTTCCCGTTCGAGGCGATGCCCGATTGGATGGCGTCGATCGGCAGGCTCACACCGAACGGCTGGGCTGTGGAACAGCTCAAGTCGATCCTTCTGGAACGGTCGGACCTCCAGTCCATCGGGGTGACGTTCCTGGGGATCCTCCTGGTCTTTGTGCTGTTGTTCCTGATGTGCGGCTTGCGTTTGCGAACCCGCTTTGCGAAGGGTTGAGACCATGTGGCGTGACACGCTCTTTATCACCCTTAAAGACCTCAGGTTCATACTCCGGGCCAGGGAGACGCTGCTCTGGGTATTCGTCATGCCGATCATCTTTTTCTATTTTATAGGGACTATCACCAGTGGTTTTCGTGCCGGGACAGGTGAACCGGATCCGCTTGCCGTGAATACGGCCGGGGATTCCGGATTTCTCGTCGATCAGGTGATCCATCGCCTGGAGGAACGTAATTTCGAGGTCGCCAGGTTTGATACGGATGAACAGTCGAAAGGGTATTCCCGCCGGTTGATAATTCCTGAGGGGTTTACCGATTCCATTCTTGCCGGTGTTCCGGTGACCCTTCACTTCATCCACGAAGAGACCGGCCTGGTGAACGATTATGATATCATTCGTACCAAGCGGGCGATTTACACGGTCCTGGCCGATATCATCGTCAGCCGTGAGATGGGAGAGGAGTTGTCGCCGGAAGGTCTCGTTCGACTGAACCAGATGCCCAGGGCTCTGGAGCTCACGGTCGGACCAGCCGGGAAGCGAAAGGAGATTCCGGGTGGATTCGAACAGGCAATTCCCGGTATCATGGTGATGTTCACACTGCTCGTGATGACGACCAGCGGGGCCATCCTTCTAGTTGTCGAACGAAAACAGGGTCTCTTGAGACGCCTCGCTTATACCCCTATAAGGCGGATCAGTGTGGTGCTGGGAAAGTGGGGGGGGAAGATGGCGACCGGCATTGTTCAGATCGCCTTCGCCATGCTGACCGGAACAGTGCTCTTCGGGATGGACTGGGGTCCGAATCTCGGTATGGTGATCCTCGTCATGTTTGTCTACGCCGCGAACATGGCTTCACTGGGTGTTATTCTGGGGAGCCTCGCGAAGACCGACGGCCAGGCAGCGGCGATCGGCGTCATTTCTTCGAACGTACTGGCGGCGCTGGGGGGATGCTGGTGGCCGATAGAGATCACGCCCTCCTGGATGCAGCACCTCCAACTATTCTTACCGACAGGCTGGGCAATGGACGCCCTTCACAGGCTGATCAGTTTTGCCGCCGGCCCGGCGAGTGTGATCCCTCATCTGTTAGGTTTGTTGGTGGCAGCCCTGGCCCTGATCGCAATTGCGGGGAGGGTCTTCCGGTACGAGTAGTCGGTCCTGTTTAGTTCGGTTCTTTCCGGTGGAAGATAGGTCTTGACTTTTTCATTTGGTTGTAGTATCATTATACTGTACAAAAAAGTATAGATTAAACTGAACCATCGAAAAAGCCATGAAAATCACATCTTCAGAAGAATATGGACTGCGCTGCCTGATGCGACTCGCCGGTCACCAGGGAGAAGAACCGTTGACGATCCCCGATATAGCCAGTGGAGAAGGTCTGTCTCTTCCCCACGTTGGCAAGATCATGGGGATACTGAAGGAATCAGGATTGGTCGAGAGCATGCGCGGAAGGAGTGGCGGATACGTCCTGAGCATGCCTGCTGAAAAACTCACGCTGTCGGTGATATTCAGGGCTCTGGATGACCGGTTACTGGAGACGAGTTACTGCAAGAAAAGCGGCAGGATCTCCGATCAATGCGTCCACGCGGGGGATTGCTCGATACTCCCTCTCTGGGAGGCCCTGATTGGACTGATGGACAGGTTCCTGAAAGATGTCACCTTGGCTGATCTCGAGGGGGACGATTTCAGTATAGTATCTGGAAATCCCAACGGCGGCAAGAGTCATGTAATCGACGGAAAAGAACTGGAAGGGTCTTAGGTCAGGGTAAATAAGGATGCCCTGGTCGATCATACGACGGAATTCATTGAAGGAGAGATACGAATGACAGAACAAAACGGGGTTATCTTTGCCTGTGAGGACCTCCACGTCGAGGTCGAGGGAAAGGAGATAGTCAGGGGAGTATCCCTTGTCGTCAGGGAGGGTGAGAAACATGCGATTATGGGACCTAACGGATCGGGCAAGAGCAGCCTATCAAACGCTCTGATGGGCCACCCAGCGTATGCCGTGACACGGGGAACGATCTTCCTGAATGGCGAGGACGTAACCGAATTACCGACGGATGAGCGGGCGAGAAAAGGGATGTTCCTGGCGTTTCAATATCCCGTTTCTGTGCCGGGAGTGAGTGTCTCGAGCTTTCTCAGGGCGGCTGTCAATGCCGGTCGGGGGAAGGAAATTTCCGTGTTGAAATTTCGTAAGGAGCTCGAGGAACATTTCAAGGTCCTCGGAATCGATTCGTCCTTCGTAGGACGATACCTCAACGAAGGATTTTCGGGCGGTGAGAAGAAGCGCCTGGAAGTCCTGCAGATGTCACTGTTGAGACCTCGTCTGGCCATTCTCGACGAGACCGATTCTGGTCTCGATATCGACGCACTTAGGACCGTCTCAGAGGGTATCAACAGGGTCTGTGGTGAGGATGTGGGTTTGATCCTGGTAACCCATTACCAGCGACTGCTCGATTACGTGAAACCGGATCACGTCCATGTCTTGAAGGATGGCAAAATCGTGTGCTCCGGTGATTCGGAGCTGGCACTCGACCTCGAGGAACACGGTTACGAGGTCTTTGGAAACAATGTTCCGGGGAACAACGGAAGGACGGGCAAGAAGTCATGAGCACTCAGGTTGAACGGACCAGAAAAGGTGTCATGGGAATTGGAGAGGACTATGCCAGTAAGTGGGGATTCCGTGACCCGGTCGAGTATTTTCATAAGGGGAGGAAAGGGCTGGACCATGAAGTGGTCGAGATGATGTCCCGCATGAAAAAGGAACCGGATTGGATGCGGAAGTTCCGTCATGACTCGCTTGATACATATCTCTCGAAACCCATGATCGGGTGGGGGAATACGGACCTCCTCAACTCAATCGATTTTGACGACATCTACTACTACGTGAAGCCAACCGAGAAGCAGAGCCAGAGCTGGGACGATGTACCGGAAGATATCAAGAACACTTTCGAGAAGCTCGGGATCCCGGAAGCGGAGCGAAAGTACCTCGCGGGCGTCTCGGCACAGTATGAATCTGAGGTCGTCTACCACTCTATGAGCGAGGATCTCGAGAAGAAGGGGGTCCTCTTTACGGACATGGACACCGGTTTGCGGGAGCACGGTGATGTCGTAAAGAAATACTTCGCGACTATCATTCCTCCCACCGACAACAAGTTTGCCGCCCTGAACAGTGCGGTCTGGTCGGGAGGCTCTTTTATCTACGTTCCTCCCGGTATGGAGGTCGAGATCCCCCTTCAGGCTTACTTCAGAATCAATATGGAAAACATGGGGCAGTTCGAGAGGACACTCATCATTGCCGATGAGGGGGCACGGGTCCACTACATCGAGGGGTGCACGGCTCCAGTCTATTCGACGAGTTCGCTCCACTCTGCGGTTGTCGAGCTTATCGCCCTCGAGGGGGCTTACATCAGATACACCACTATTCAGAACTGGTCGCACAATATTTATAACCTGGTGACCAAGCGGGGTGTAGCCCACAAGGATGCCACTATCGAATGGGTAGACGGTAACATCGGGTCGAAACTCACTATGAAGTATCCGTGCGTCTATCTCGTTGGGGAAGGGGCCAGGGCCGAGGTACTATCCGTTGCATTCGCCGGAAAGGGTCAGCACCAGGACTCCGGGGCCAAGGTCATCCATGCGGCCCCGAACACGAGCTCTACTGTTACCTCGAAGTCGATTTCCAAGGATGGGGGACGGAGCTCTTACCGTGGTCTGGCGAAGGTTTATCCCGGGTCGACGGGGTGCAGGGTAAATGTCCAGTGTGATGCCCTCCTGATAGACGAGGAATCCCGATCCGATACCTACCCCACGATGGAGATAGAGGAGAAGGATACACGTGTGGAGCATGAAGCCACGGTCAGCAAGGTCGGGGACGAGCAGCTCTTCTACCTCATGAGCAGGGGGCTGACTAAACAGGAGGCGAGGCTCCTGATCGTCAACGGGTTCATCGAACCTTTTACCAAGGAACTCCCCATGGAATATGCGGTCGAATTGAACCGCTTGATCGAGATCGAGATGGAAGGGAGTGTGGGATAATGAGTCGGGTGGTAACAGAAAAGCCGTCGTGGCTTACCAATATAAGAAAGAAGGCCTGGGAAACATACGGAGATCTTCCGTTGCCGGATCGGGTAAATCATGCGTGGCGCTATACGGATCCGAAATCGTTCGTACCGGATAGCAATCCCCTTCAGGTTTCTGCTCGGCCGCCTGATCACGAGCTCGCACCCTGGTGCGAGGTGTGCAAAGGCGATTTCAGTGGAGATGACCTGATGATGGGAATCACGGTCAATGAGTGGACCCACACGGTTTCCCTTCCACGGAAAATGTCTGATGCCGGTGTCATTCTAATGGACCTCGAGCAGGCGATCGGGGAACATGGAGAGCTGGTTGAGCCCTATTTTGCAAGGCAGGTTCCGGGAGAGAACACCAAATTCGAGGCGTTGAACCTGGCGGCATGGCATGGCGGGGTTTTTCTCTACCTGCCGCGGGGGGTCGTTGTCGATACACCCGTTCACCTCTTCATGGACGATAATGGTGAGGGATCGTTCTTCGCGCCGAGGATCCTTGTGGTTATGGAGAGTGGAAGCAGGATGACTCTGTTCAACGAGTTTACGGGTCAAACCACACAGGATCGAGAGGGACGTCAGGTAAACTCCGTGATCGAGATAGTCCAGGGAGAGGGATCCCGGCTCCAGCATGTGATTGTTCAGCGGTTGTCACAGAACATCAACAGCTACCTGACTTCGAGGGCCCGTCTCGAAAGGGATGCGTACCTGCACTCGGTGATCGCTTCTTTTGGAAGTTCTGTCTCGAAGGTGGATATCGGAGCCGTGATGGTTGGTTCAGGCGCTGAAAGCGAACTCGTCGGCTTTGCGTTTGGAGAGGCGAACCAGCATCTAGACCACCATATGATCTATGACCATCAGGCAGCCCACACGAGGAGCCGGTTGAACTTCAAGGTGGTCCTGAAAGAGGAAGCGCGTTCGGCATTTACCGGTCTGCTGAGGATTGCCAGGGATGCTCCCTGTTGTGAAGCGTTTCAGGAAAACCGTAATATCCTCCTGTCAGACAAGGCAAGGGTGGACACAATTCCCGAACTGGAGATCCTGACCGATGATGTGAAATGCAGTCACGCAGCGACCGCTGGACCCATCGACTCCGAACAGATATATTATCTGATGTCCCGGGGCATTCCGGAAGAGAGCGCTATACGGATGGTCGTAGCCGGTTTTCTGGAACCGACACTGACAATGATACCCGGGGATCTCCAGGGGAAGATGAGGCGATGCGTTGAGGAGAGGTTGAGGGAGTTTTAATGGCAGAGGATAAATACATCGATATCGCCGGAGTGGATGAAATTCCGGAGGGATATGCCAGGGTATTCGAGATCCGTAACAGACCGATCGCCGTCTGTCGTCTGGGAGAAGAATTCTTTGCCATAAGTGCGACATGCACACATGACAACTTTCGCTTCGAGGATGGCCCCGTCGTTGACTGCGAGATAGAGTGTCCACGGCATGGCGCTCGTTTCGATGTGAGAAGCGGAGAGGTCAGGCGGATGCCGGCGGTTATGCCGGTGGAAACCTATCCGATACGATTGGAATCGGATCGTATACTTGTCCGTATCGAGGAGGATTAGCGAAGAGATGAACTTGCAGAAGATAACCGAGGAGAGTTCGAACCCACCTTCCATACGAGGGAATAGACCTTCGGAATCGGTCGATCTGGACGTGAATGCCGTGAGGGCCGATTTTCCCATCCTCAAGCGTGAAATCCACGGAAACCGGCTGGTTTACCTCGACAGCGCGGCGACCAGCCAGAAACCCGAAAGCGTAATCGATTCGATCTCTGACTATTACCGTAACTATAACGCCAATGTTCACCGTGGGATCTATACGATATCGGAGGAAGCAACATCTGCCTATGAAGGTGCCCGTGCGAACGTGGCAAGGTTCATAGGCGCCGAAACCCGCGAGATCGTATTTACGCGAAACGCAACTGAGGCTATCAACCTGGTAGCTTACGCATACGCCCGCAGGCGGCTCAAAGAAGGTGATGAGGTCCTCCTTACCGAGATGGAACACCACAGTAACCTGATACCCTGGATCATCCTGGCCAAGGAGAGTGGCATCAAGCTACGTCATCTTCCCGTGAGGGATGACGGGACCTTCGCGATGGAGAGGCTGAATGAATTTCTGACCGACCGGACACGAATATTATCCATAGTGCACAAGTCGAACGTGCTGGGCACGATCAACCCCGTACGTGACCTTATCGAGGCCGCGGGAAAAAAAGACGCGGTGGTCCTGCTCGACGGCGCACAGAGTGTACCTCATCTTGCAGTTGACGTGAAGGAACTCGGGTGCGATTTCATGGCCTTTTCCGGGCACAAAATGCTCGGTCCTACGGGTGTGGGCGTCCTGTATGGACGAGGTGACCTTCTGGATGATATGAACCCGTTCCTGGGTGGTGGGGAGATGATCCTGGAAGTCCAACTGGATCACGCTACCTGGAACGATACCCCCTGGAAATATGAAGCCGGGACTCCTTCGATCAGTTCAGCCATCGCCCTGTCCACCGCGGTTGAATACATTGAAAAAGTAGGGATCAATGCCATACGTGACCACGAGGTGGCCCTTACCGACTATGCCTTGAAAAAGCTGGGAGAGATACCATCCATTAAACTGTACGGGCCTGAAGACCCCGGCTTGAGGAGCGGGGTGGTCTCTTTTCTGGACAGAGATATACATCCCCATGACCTGAGCACGATACTCGACACACGGGGGATCGCCATCC
>CAYTWO010000058.1:0-14344 GCA_964442125.1 uncultured Gemmatimonadota bacterium | reverse complement strand
CGGGACGGACGAGAGATATATTCAGGCAGGCAATATCGGGGCGTAGCGCAGTTCGGTAGCGCACCTGCTTTGGGAGCAGGGGGTCGCTGGTTCAAATCCAGTCGCCCCGACCACCTTCCACTCACGATTTAAATGCAAGTCTATATGTTCCTCCTTACACCATCACTTTACCGAATACAACCATATAATTGACACCTTGCCAAGATTCGCGTAATATTCTCGGGATGACGAAAGATTACCAACGCCATATCTGTTTGATCTTTTTCGGGGATATCCGTTTCGACGGACGCGGTTACAATATAATGACATCGTTGATCCGCGCTGGTCACCGGGTAACCATTGTCGCAACGGGTGGAGAATCACGATCGTTTTCGCTCAACGGAGCGTGGGTGAAACGGATAAAACTGCACCACTGGCCATGGTCGAAGCTGAGATTTCTCGAATTTTACTTGAGGTCAACCGCCGCTCTCCTGCGATTAAAGGCGGACCTCTATCAGGCCGAAGACCTCTATTCCCTGCCCGTTGCCTGGCTCGGATCCCGGCTACACGATGGAAAACTTTCCTACGACTGTCGAGAGCTCTATTTCGCTCTCGGCTCGCTTATCGGACGGAAGTGGACACAGGCGTTCTGGAGCCTGGTCGAAAGGATATGGATCGCCAAAACCGATCTCGTCGTTATTACAGCCCAGAATCAACGGGAGATCCTGACGGATCGCTATGGAATCGATCCCCCTATCGTTGTCAGGAACCATCCGCCTATGACACGAAGACCAGAAGGGCCCTCTCTTCTCAGGAAGGAACTCGATCTCCCTTCTGACTGTAAAATCCTCCTCTATCAGGGAATGCTTCACCCTGGTCGAGGGATATTCCTGCCATTGGAAATTCTCCGCCGTCTCTCAGGATGTATCGTTGTATATATAGCATACGGGGAGTTGAAGGGTGAACTCAACGACAGGATCAAAGATTTTGGGCTGGAAGAGCGGGTCTATACTATCGGTCCAGTGCCCTACGTCGATCTCCTGTCACTCACCTCTGGAGCGGACATCGGTCTTGCTCTTCAGGAACCGTTTGGTGAGAACCACCTGAGGGCACGGCCGAACAAGGTCTTCGAGTATATCATGGCGGGTGTTCCCGTTGTGGCCAGTGATTTTCCACCGCTGAGGAAGGCGATAGTTGAAAATCAGGTCGGTCTTGTGGTCGATGTGGAAGATATCGATAACATCGTGGAAAAGGTCAGAACCCTTCTGGACGATAAGGACCTATACGATTCTTTTGTGGCGAACTGCCGGAAGACTGCCTCTCAATACTGCTGGGAGGTGGATGAGAGAGTCTTGATGCCGGCGATATCGAGGGTCCTGGAATGAAGAATGTACTGCGTAATCTTGTTATCCTCGCCATCGGGGATCTAGGAAGTAAAGTCCTGGGGTTTTTCGCGGTCGCCTTTATAGCCCGGACCCTGGGTCCGGAAAACTTCGGTTTCATAAACATCGGGCTTGCGGTATTGGGTTACCTTATCCTCGCTACCAGCCCCGGCGTTCACCTGTATGGGACCCGAGGCGTGGCTTCAGGCGAGATCGATACGGCACAGATCGTTGTGTCCATCACGGGACTCCGGCTGGTCCTGTCGATCCTGCTGATAACTGTGACCTTAATAATTTCGGTCGTTTTCAGCAGCCTTTCGCCTGCCCTTCTCCTTATCATTCTTTTCGCCCTCTCTCTCCTTCCGCTTTCCATCTCTCTCGACTGGTATTTCCAGGGAAAAGAGCGGATGGGTGTCATTACCTCGAGCAGATTGATCCTCAATGGGCTTTATGTCTCTTTCCTTCTCCTCGTGGTCGGTGGAAGCGGAGATTCGCTGTGGGTCCCGGTAGCTTTTCTTGCCGGGAATTTCGGTGCATCGATTTATCTGCTCTTCGCCTGGGCGAGGGAGGAGGATATCTCGCGTCTCCGGGAACTCATCCGCTGGAGAAGCATCTGGAGCAGGGGGAAGGATCTCATCCTGGCATCAATTCCCCTGGGTCTTGGTTCGACCCTTGCCCAGGTGGCGTTCCATTTTCCACCCCTGTTGCTCGGCTTGTTTCTGGGACCGGTGGAAGTGGGCCAGTACAGCGCGGCAATGCGGATCGTGTTCGCGTTAATGATAGTCGACAGGGTCACGAGCATCGTTTTCTTCCCGGTGGTAGCAAGGTTCTGGAATTCGGATCGGCAAAAGCTCTCTTTTGTTTCCAATCAGTTCACGCGCATGATCATTTCCCTGACCCTTCCTGTCTGTCTCGTGTCGTTCTTCCTTGCCCCTGATATGGTCAGGGCGGTCTACGGAACTGATTATGGTGGAGCCATCGATGTGTTGCGGGTGTTGATCTGGTTCTTTCTGTCGACGTCATTGAACACGATCTTCCTCTTTGGGCTCATGGGAGTCGGGCAGGAAAGGCGTTACGCGAAGATTATGATGTGGGGAACGTTGGCGCAGGTAGGATTGATGGTGGCACTCGTCTATCAACTGGGAACAATCGGAGTCGCCGTCGGTTTTGTAGCGGGTGAGTTCCTGATTTCGGCTCTCTCGTTCAACGAGTATCATAAAGTGATTCCCGTTAACCTATTCAAGGCGATCGTAAAACCGGCATTCTCGAGTGTCGTAATGGGATTATTCCTGTTTATTCGCCCCCTGGACAGCCTCCTGCCCGATCTGTTCGTTGCATTCGCGGTCTATCTGGTGACATTGTTCCTTGTCGGTGGTGTCAATCGAGACGATATTGCATTGCTGCGTCAGGAGATATAAATGCGAGTGAAAGCTGGACTGATCTCAGACTCACCAGCCTGGAAAGTAGTTCTCGCTCAGGAAGGTCTTCCGTGGAAGGTGATCGGGTCGCCGGATGAGCTGGATGTCGAGCATTTCAGCGTCGTTCTCGCGGATGAGACGGTGGGTGCGATGTGGGATGAAGCGTTGAGAAACTATATCACAAAGGGGGGAGCGGCAGTAGTAAGGCAGACAGATTTTGTCCGATGGATAGACGGTAAGCACAGGTGGGAAAAGTACCGGTATCTCGTCCCAACGGAAGAATCTGTCCTGAAGCAGAGCGGGCTCGTTGATATCCCGGGAAGGGCCCTGGTTCACGAAAACGCTGGGGAGTATCGAACGGATAAAGGGTCGATGGTCCTTCCAGTCCTTCCGTTCGGTAATGGAGTGATAGCTACACTTCCATTTGACCTCGATTCTATCGTCAGTGATACCAGGGCAAAAAGGAAATTCTTCTCCTCTCCCGTTGCTCCACTCCCATCTGAAAGGGTTTCACGTGTTCCAAAGGGCAGGTTACGACTGATGGCCCACTCACTTCTCGAAGCGCTGCATCACGCAAGGGGACTCCACTACGTTCACCTCTGGTATTTTCCAGGGGCGTTGACCGGCGTTTTTGGCCTGAGGATCGACACGGATCATTCGGTCCGCGAGGAGATCCAGGCACTCTATTCCCTGTTGAAGGAGTATGAATTGCCTGCATCGTGGTTTCTTCACGTCAAGGCACATGTCGGCTGGATCCGTGATTTTACGTCTATGGAGGGTCACGAGATCGGCATACACTGCTACGAGCATCGAGTCTACGGAGCTTCCGGCCTCGATCGGCAGGGTATCGCCAAGGCCCGGGATTTCCTGCTCGGCGTCGGCCTGGCTCCAGAGGGATTTGCCGCCCCTTACGGGTTCTGGAGTGATGATTTGCCGGGGGACCTGGAAGAGCTGGGATTTTTATACTCCTCAGAGTTTGGTTTCGATTACGATAACCTCCCATCTTTCCCATCGTCAGGCGGAGGCCTTTCCGCTATTCTCCATGTAGCTGTCCACCCAATTTCGCCGGGTAGTCTCGTCAGGTGCGGTTATGATGAGGCCGATATGGTGAGATACTACACGGCAGTAATGGACAGGAAACTCGCGGTAAATGAGCCCCTTTTCCTTTATACACATCCGGGCGATGGGCATCTTGACCTGCTCCGGAATCTGTTCGACCGGGTTGACAGGGATTCGATAGGGACGCTGACATTCTCTGAATATGTAAAATGGTGGTTGGAGAGAGACAGGATCTTGAAGACCATAGATATAACATTAGAAGGAGACGAAATAGAGATCAGATCCGAGGGTGAAGGACCCTCAACCAGGGTTAGAGCTGCCGTTGTCAGGCCCGGGAGGGACTGGTCACTGGTCCAGTTGCGAAACCGCGAAGACCTTCGAGTCCTTGACTGGTGTGAATCGGCAGAGTCTGTGCACGGGATCGATGAAGAGATCGCTGTATCCGGCCAGAAGACCAGAAGACTACTGGAAGATATTCGGACGTATTATTGGAGGAGAAAGGGATGAAGGTTCTCATCTTGTCATATCAGGCCACATCGATCCTCGGGGGCGGGCTCCTTTCACAGGTTGAAAGCACTTTCAGTGCCCTGAAGGACCTGGATGTTGACGTGAAACTTTTCGACCAGTGGAAAGATGTCGATCTGGAGGAGTTCGACCTGTGTCACATTTTTGGAGCCAATGTAGGAACCTACCACACAGCAGCCCTTTTACACCGCGAAGGGGTCAGGACCGTCGTCTCACCGATATTTTTTACCCGAAGATCGCCAGTGGCTGTAAGGATGACGATATGGGCGAATCGCTGCCTGGATAGTGTGGGGAGGGGAATATGGACCCATTACGGGATGGCCTCCGATATCTGCGGTTGGGCGGGTCAAGTCCTCCCCAACACGACGGACGAGGCAAAACTGGTCATCAAGGGGCTGGGAATCGCTTCGGACAAGGTTCAAGTCGTTCCGAACGGTGTAGGTGAGCGCTATTATCACGCAGATCCGGAACTCTTCGGGAAAACATATGGTCTTGAAAAATTCATCCTGTCCGTCGGCTTTATAGGGATGGAGAGGAAGAACCATCTCCGTTACTTTCGAGCGCTCCGTGAGGTCGATCTGCCGGTGGTAATCATAGGAAGCGTATGGAAGGGTCCATATGCGGAGAAATGCATGAAGGCCGCGGAAGAGATCAAAGACCTCACGATCCTCGATCCACTCCCTCCATCCTCCGATCTCCTCGCCTCGGCATATGCAGCTTGTGATCTCTTCGTACTCCCCTCTCTTTACGAGACACCGGGTATTGCCGCCCTCGAAGCGGCATTGGCCGGGGCAAAGATCGTCATTACTCCACATGGTGGGACAAGGGACTATTTCCGCGATCTGGTCGAATACGTTAATCCCTATTCTGTCACATCGATCAATAATGGGATCACCAGGGCTCTCGAGAGTGAAAGGGGGAGTCAACTGCGGGAACTTGTCCATAGTGAGTATACCTGGAGACGTGTGGCGGAAAAGACCCTGGACGCATACGGCCAGATCGTCACTGTGAAGACTTGGTGAAATTTACCCTTGTAGAATATCATCGATTAGACTAAGTTCTTTTCGTTTAATTAGCCCGGATGCCGTTCGAATTTTATTTCAATTGGAGTGACCATGAAGTTAAGCCGTGACCTGAGTCTTTTTTCCGTCACAATGATCGGGGTTGGAGCGATGATCGGTGCCGGAATCTTTGTACTCACAGGGATCGCCGCAGGAGTAGCGGGCCCGGCTATTCTTATTGCCTTTCTGCTCAACGGTATCGTCGCTCTGTTTACGGCCTCCGCATACGCCGAGCTGGGAGGGTCGATCCCCGAGGCGGGAGGGGGATATCTATGGGTAAAGACAAGCCTGCCTCAGCCGACTGGATTTCTGTCGGGCTGGATGTCCTGGATGGCTCACTCCGTTGCATGCTCCCTTTACGCGGTCGGGTTCGGTGCTTATTTCGGAGAAGCCTTGATGGAATTCAACGTCTCCGCGTTCCTCGAACCGGAAATCCTGAAGAAGGCGCTGGCCGTTCTCGTGGTCGTCATATTTTCGTACATCAATTACAGGGGTGCGAAGGAGACGGGAAAGGCCGGAAGTGTTATCACGGTCCTGAAGGTCTTCATAATCATACTGTTTGTCTTTCTGGGATCGAGGCTCATCTTCCTCGATAAGCCTCAGAGTTTCGAGAACTTCGTGCCCTTTTTCTCCAAGGGCTTTCTCGGGATCCTGACGGCAATGGGCTTGACCTACATCGCCTTCCAGGGATATGAGATCATTGCCCAGAGCGGAGAGGAGATCAAGGATCCGCAAAGGAACATCCCAAGAGCGATCTTCTATTCGCTTCTTATAGTCGTACCGATCTATATCTTCGTCGCCTTTGTCGCCCTCGGCGTGGTCGACCCTGAAGGAATGAGTGCCTGGGATTACCTGGCGATGAAGAAAGAGACCGCAATGGTCGAGGCCGCCAGGAGTATCAGCGTATGGGGCAGCACGGTCCTCCTGATCGGCGGATTGCTCTCGACCCTCTCTGCCCTCAACGCGACGATATACAGTTCATCGAGGGTCTCTTTCGCGATGGGAAGGGATTATAACCTTCCGGAATTCTTTTCCAAGATCCATGGAAATTTCAAGACACCTAGCGGTTCGATCGCTGTCTCTGCAGTACTCATCATTGTCATTCTTCTTATCCTTCCGATCGAAGATATCGCGTCTAGCGCTGATGTGATGTTCCTTTTCCTCTTTATTTTCGTCAACATTGCTTTGATCCATATCCGGAGAAAGAGCCCTCAGAGACTGAAAGGCTTCAAATCCCCTTTCTTCCCGCTCGTGCCCGTACTCGGAATACTCACGCAGGGTGTCCTGGTAGTCGTCATGTTTGTTTACAGTCCCAAGTCCTTTTTTACCAGCCTGTTCTGGATCGGGGTCGGCTTGGCCATCTATTATGGATATTCCAGACTGCGCGAAAAGGAGGAAGTCGGACCTAAAATCATCTTCCAGGAGAGGGAACTGGCGCGTAAAAAATTCAAGCTGGTTGTGGGTATCCACGAGGAGCATGAGGTCGTTCCGATCATGAATATCGCCGTTCCTATCGCGAAGGAGAATGACGCGGAGATGTTCGTCACACATGTTGTCTCGCTCCCACCCCAAACCCCGTTGAATGTCGGGAAGGAGTTTATCGAGGAGAGAAAAGAGTTGTTGGAGAGAGCGGACGAGATAGGGGAAAGCAACGGTATACCGGTCAGTTTCACCCTCCGAGTCTCTCATAAGATATACCAGGGTATCCTCGACAGCGTGCTGGCGAACAAAGGGGATTTGCTGATCCTTGGGAGCGGAGAGACGAAGCCGAGGAGAAAGATACTGGGGAGCGTTCTGGATCCAATTCTTCAGGAAGTTCCGTGTGACATCGGGATAATGAAAATACAGGATCAGGCGGAGATCAATAGCATTCTGGTTCCAACGGCCGGTGGACCGAACGCACGACTGGCGCTCGAGCTGGGGTGTTCCATCATCAATCAGACCGGTGGAAGGATGACGCTGCTGAATATCATTCGTGATGAATCGAGGAGAGCAAAAGCCAGGCGAAGGTTGGCCGAGACGAGGAAAGGGTTGAGGTGTGGTAAGAAGGGGATCGAAGAGAAGATCGTCCTGGGAGATGATATTGCCAGGAGTATCCTCGAGGAAAGCGAGGGCTACGACCTGATCATCATGGGGGCGAGTAGACTGGGTCTATGGAGACGGGTTCGCTTCGGGACGGTCCCCGAAAAACTGATGCGCCTGTCTGAAACTCAGGTCCTCTTCATCAGAAAATACGAGGGGAAAATCCTGTCCTGGCTCAGGAGATTTATTGCCGGTTGAAATCTCATCGAAATTGTTATATAATGAGACACATCTAGTTACAAACAGGGTTATCGCTCTCATCTTGTAACCCCCACGGCAAGAGAGTGGTTTTTCGTCCGGTATTCGACCTTTTTCATGAAAGGAGCTCGATAATGAAAGGACTAACTGCTGCTTTCACCCTTTTTCTCCTTCTCTCGGTTGTTCAATCCCTATACCCGGTCGGGGCTCTGACAGGCAACCAGAAATCCGGAATGGAGGGAGACATACCGGTCCTCTCCGGAACTGGAGGACCAGACGATTATGGCTACATCTGGATCGATGGCGATGAGCCGGGTGGACCGACCTTCAACTGGGTCGACATCACCGGTGTGGGAACTCAAGTGACGGGCCTCGGTGACGACAATTCTGTCGGGCCGTTTATGATAGGCTTCGAGTTTCCTTACTACTGGTACACGGTCGATCGTTTTTACGTGGGTTCGAACGGTTGGATCTCATTCTCTTCCGGACAGAACTTTGCCTCCCCCTTCCCACAGTTGCCCAATTCCAACCTACCGAACGATCTCCTCGCGTGCCTGGCGGGTGACATCGATTTCACAAAGGGCGGAACCTGCTACTATTACACGAGTCCCGGGCTCGACAGCCTTGTAGTCTCCTACATCGGTGTCCCGGAGTTTAACAACGTGCCTCCCACGAGCCACACCTTCCAGGTAATCCTCACCCGGGCCGACAGCACCATCACCTGTCAGTACGGTGAGCAGATCGGTGACTTCAGCAACGGCAGCGGTTCCTTCAGCATGGGTATCGAGAACAGCACCGGTACGATTGGGCTCTCTTATTTCTTCAATCCCCAGGGCTCACCGCCACCGGATACCCTCCCCTTTGCCGAGTCCACGGTCGTCGACTTCGTTCCACCCGATAGCACCGCCTTTGTTGCGCATGATATAGGCGTTGTTAATGCGCTGACCGAGAGGGGACAGGGTGTATTCGTCAACTCGGCTTCCTCTGTTTCGGTTTGGTCGGACCTGAAGAACTTTGGGAACCAGGTGGAAAACCTCTACGGTGCTTCTATCACTATCGAGGACGAGTCACAAACCAACGTCTACTCCGATTCGATCATCTCAACCATTCCTATCGCCCCATCAGAGATAGTGAATTTTGTCTTTGATGATCCCTTTACTCCGATCATGGACGGTCTCTTCACAGCGACTTTCGGTGGCCACCTGCCTCCCGGTCAGGACATCGTCCCGGAAAACGACGAGATTGTCGTGGAAATCCATTCGGTCCGTTATCCGGCTTTGCTGTTGTATGACGACGGATTGAGTGAAGCCTCCTTCTTCTGGAGCGGTGATTCCTCAGGTTTCGGGAACGAGTTCGAGCCACCCGAATACCCGACCTATATAGAATACGCGGAGATCAATTTTGATACGCAGGGACCGGGTAACGTAATCGTTTCGATCTATGACGACGATGGTGTGGATGGGGGACCGGGGACGGTCCTTGCCACCCGGACAATCTCTGTCAATTCGCCGGGATTCAGGACGATAGATTTCACGAGTGATGTAGTCGTCATCGATAGTGGAAAATTTTTCATCGGGGGCATCGCTGCGACACAGGGCACGGTCGGTTTTTTCATGGACAATAATACCCCGTACTCGAGACGTGGCTGGGAGTATACGGGTGGATGGTCTCCAAGCAGGTTGGTCAGCGAAAACGACATCATGGTTCGGGTAGGTGTATCCGATTCACCGCCGACTTCGATCGGTGATGAAGGAAGAGAAGTAAAGCTTCCCTCGGCGTACGCTCTCTCCCAGAACTATCCTAATCCCTTCAATCCATCGACGACGATCTCTTTTGATCTCTCAGGAAACCTCGGTGATAAACAGGCAGTGAACCTTTCCGTATACGATATCCGTGGCAGATTAGTAAGGACTCTGATCGACTCCGAGATCGCAGCGGGGAGTCACAAAATCACATGGGATGGAATGAATGAACAGGGAATGCAAGTCTCATCGGGGATATACCTCTATACATTGAAGACCGGTGAACAGTCATTAACGCGTAAGATGGTAGTTCTGGAGTAAGGGCATCTGAAAAATATCCTTGCGCAGGCAGATACTCCCGACTATTGTCCAGAGCACATACGGGGTGTGGAAAATGCTGAGTAAAATGAGAGTATCTATGAAGAAGCTCCTGTCTGCCACGATTTTACTGGCACTGATATTTCCTGTCGTCACCCATGCTCAGAGTGGTTTCCAGAAGACATTTGGCGGCCCCGAGGCTGAACAGGGTTTCTCCGTCCAACAGATATGGGACCGTGGCTATTATGTCGTCGGGTATACGGAATCGATTGGCGCCGGTTCTGGGGATGTCAACCTCATCAAAACCGATTCGCTGGGAACGGCTCTCTGGGCAAGGACCTATGGCGGCACGTCCATGGATATCGGATACCAGGCCCAGAATACCTTTGAAGGGAGATACATCATTGCAGGGCTCACTTATTCATTTGGAGCTGGTTCTGGTGACGTCTATCTTATCAGGACAGAAGGCAACGGTGATACTCTCTGGACCCGGACTTTCGGAGGTGCCGATC
Organism: uncultured Gemmatimonadota bacterium; assembly: GCA_964442125.1. Taxonomy (GTDB): domain Bacteria; phylum Gemmatimonadota; class CAZMKB01; order CAZMKB01; family CAZNLH01; genus CAYTWO01. The sequence goes on along the minus strand of CAYTWO010000058.1, from coordinate 4,068 downwards.
TGGATTGGGGATATTCTGTCCAGCAGACCGCGGATCACGGGTTCATAGTCGCCGGGAGCACGAACTCCTTTGGAGCCGGTATGGGTGATTTTTACCTGATCAAGACCGATTCGACCGGAGAGACGGTCTGGGAGAAGACCTACGGTGGCGTTCAAAACGATCAAGGCAGATCTGTCCTGCAGACATGGCCGGACGGAGGTTATATCATAGCTGGAAGCACCAGTTCTTATGGCAGCGGTGAGAGTGATGTCTACTTGATCAAGACAGATTCCCTCGGGACCCTTGTCTGGTCACAGACCTATGGTGAGGTGGGAAGTGACCACGGTTTTTTTGTCCAACAGACGTTGTCGGACGGAGGTTATATCGTCACGGGTGACAAATACTCCGCGTATACCGGTGGAAGGGATATCTATCTGATCAAGACCGACACTTCAGGCGATACACTCTGGACGAAAACTTTTGGTGGTACGGGCAGTGACGCGGGATCTGCCGTCAGAGCGACGACCGATGGGGGTTATATTGTCACGGGATACACGGAGTCATACGGTTTCGGTGGAAGGGATGTCTATCTCATCAAGACCAATTCTACAGGGCAGGTTCTCTGGGCACAGTACTATGGGGGTCCTGATAACGATGTTGGTTCATCGATAGAGCTGACGTTTGATGGAGGCTATATCATAACAGGATACACGGAATCCTTTGGTTCCGGTAACAGGGATGTCTTCCTGATCAAGACAGACGCGAACGGTGTCGTGGGAATCGGCTCTGCAGATAACAATTCTCCCGGGGTTCCCCGGTTTTCTTCCTTATCTCAAAACTATCCCAATCCGTTCAATCCGTCTACAACCATTGCGTTCGATATCCCGGGGATACCCGGTGTGACCCAACATGTAAGCCTTACCGTCTATGACTTGCGAGGGAGACGAGTGAGGAACTTAATCGACTCCGGGCTGGAGACTGGGAGTCACAAAACGACCTGGGACGGAAGAGATGATAGGGGTAGAGATGCCCCCTCGGGAATTTACATATATACTCTGAAAACCGATGACGGGACCTTCTCACGCAAAATGACCATCCTGAAGTGAGTGCCCACCCTGAAGAAAAAATAACGGTCTTCAATGAACGTCTTCTCTCTGCCCTACAAAGAGGCTACAATTTGGAAGATTCCAGGCCCGCTTGATTGACACGGTCTGTCTCCACATTTCTCATCGGGAGGTTTTTCATGTTTGGTCCAATCTGCAGGTATTCTTTCGCGTTGATGCTGATTTTTGTATTGAAAATGAATGCGATTGCTGCTGATAGCAGCACTTCGGTCTCATTCAACGGAAAGTTCGTTCGTCAGGCGGTATCGAATGGCGCTAAGGCGAATTCCCCCAACGGGATCTACTGGTGTGATTATGCCGTCGGACGAGTCGGTGACGAAGTTAGAGAACTGACTGGTTTCCGGTTTTTCAAAAATGATCAAATGCTGTTCGAGATGGATCTTGCACCCGGTTCCGACCTTTACATCTCAAATTCCGGGATTTGCGCTTTCATGGATATGAAGCATCATTACAGAGGCGAATTGACTATCCACTTTTTCTCAGAAGAGGGTGAGATCCTTTCCTCAAAGACTTTCAGCGGGGCACACGATTTTCAATTCTCTCCTAACGGGAACAGGTTCGGTGTGAGTACATCAAAAGGGCTCCACGTGATCACAATACCGAGTCAGGAAACACATGTGTATCCTGGTGGCTACCAGTTCGATTTTTCAGAAAATGGGGAGCTCGTTGCGATCGCTTCGGAAGGTTCGATCCGCCTCTATTCCAATGGAGCCCTGTTAAGGGGAATCAAGACGGATTTTCTATATACTCGTGAGGTCCGGATCTCATCTGAACATGATTTGATCGTGGCTATAGACAAGCGAAACCTCGCTGCATATTCATTGGAAGATGGTGAACTGCTTTTCACCGACACTCTCAAAGGTGCACGTTCCTTTCGGGACCTGTTCCTCGAAGATGGAAAGGTGCTCGCCGGTGTACATAATCGCTCAAACGGGGACTCCAGGGGGATCCTCAGGACCTACAGTCGTTATGGGGAGTTGGTTTCGGAGAGCGAAGAACGATCGAGAACGTTTCGAACATTCGAGGCTCCAGCACCACCAAAAGGTCCGGCAGATGATGGGGATCCCATCCCCTGGCCTTTCGTGCCGTTCGATGAGATGCACACGGTCTGGAACTACTATGAACAACACATGGGTGGGGATGAGGACTGGTCATATCTTCACCAGGGTCTTGATATGATAGTGCCAATAGCTGAACCGACATATACCGTGGCTCCGGGTATTGTGAAGTGTGTCCTTACCTTAGGTGGAGCTGTTTACTGGCGGATCGCCATAAGCCCCCAGCAGGACCCGGGCTGGTCAGATGGCTGGCTTTATGCACATCTGATCGAAAACACGATACAGTTCGATGTGGGCGACACGGTTCAGTTACACGACTATCTCGGCGACATCATTGAGTGGACTCCGGACTGGGGACACATCCATTTCGTCGAGATCGCCGACTCTGGCCTGGTCTGGTCCTACGATGATAACGAATGGGGAATCAATTTCAACCCGCTTACCGTGCTGGAACCCGATACAGACCTATTCCCACCGGTAATAGAAGATGTTTTCATCGATTCAAAATTCGGACTCTGTGAAAACGAGACCAGCAACTACCTCGATCCGGACAGCCTGTATGGAGAAATCGACATAATCACGAAGGTCGTGGACTATGTCGGAGACTCCGAGTGGCAGCAGCCGGCCTTTTCGAGTTTTTACTGGGTGGAAAGACTGCCGGAAGGCGATGTCGTATTTCCCCGAACCCTTGGACACGTACTGAATCACAAATACCCGTTCTATTCTTCGGGAAACTATGAACCCTATGCAACCGTATTATACAAACGCGACGCAATTCTTCTACCCTCGTCCTGGATGAGCATGGAACGGAACTTTTACCACATATTGACGAATAACAACGGAGATTCTCTGGTCGATCTTTCCGAGAAAGACCTGGCCTTCCATACCGATGAATATCCAGATGGCGAGTACCGTATATTCATAGAAGTATACGATGAATTTGGTAATTCCTCTGTCGACAGCATGGATGTATGGTTTGTTCAGGGAATTTCCGGAATCGATGAAGAGCCGCATAGGATTCCGTTGGCATTTCACGTCTCCCAGAACTATCCCAACCCCTTCAATCCTTCGACGACTATTGCTTTTGATCTACCCGGGACTGTGGACGAAAGGCGATTTGTGAGCCTCACGGTTTACGATATCCGGGGCAGGCGTGTGAGGACGCTGATCGATTCAGAGCTCGAGCCGGGGAGTCACAAGATCCACTGGGATGGTCAAAATGATAGGGGTCAATCGGTCGCGTCCGGGATTTACCTTTACACCTTGAGGGCAGGCGAGGAGAGGTTTACGCGAAAGATGATGGTCCTGAAGTAGGAGTTCCCTTTAAGAGCATATTTAAGTGATTCAACACCAGCCGGGTTCGTTTCGAGGCCTGGCTGTTTTATCTCGGCATAATGGGGGTACCGCCCCCTCCCAGAGGGTCGATCTGAGTGGGGTAACTTCAAGCGCAGGGAGATTTTCTACTTTTTTCGGGTATCGACGGCCTACTTCACCGTAGCGGGCCGGACCTTCGCATCGACAAAGAATCGCCTTCTTGACGTGGATCAACTTATTTGATATAATGTAACTACGGCGTCGAAAGCACGGCAACGATGAACGAGAAGGAAACATGATCCATGTCAGACCCGAATCCCCTCATGGAATGCATTCTTATGATGATCTTTTTGGCATGCCGGGAAGTGGACAGGTAAATGTTGCCGAGCGAAGGACACCATACAGGTCAAATCCTCCGAGACTTCTCGACCGAGCTCGCAGGGCCATCCGCGCCAGGCACTACAGTCACAGCACCGAAAGTGCTTACATCCAATGGATGCGGCGTTTCATCCTCTTCCATCAGAAACGTCACCCTGCAGAGATGGCCGAGCCTGAGATCAATGCCTTCCTGACGTATCTCGCCGTAAAGAAGA
>CAYTWO010000057.1:4181-14929 GCA_964442125.1 uncultured Gemmatimonadota bacterium | reverse complement strand
ATAGATGACATGAAATCGAAGTCTGTCATTTAGAAATAAGTAATATCGATCGAGAGACATAAGATTGGACAAGATTAGAGTATTGCATATAATTACAAGGATGATTAAGGGCGGCGCGGATGAAAACACTTATTCGACGATTATCGGTTTGAATGGTGGCAGATACGACATCGATCTGATGGTGGGGGGTAGTTCTGAACTTGAAAATTTCCCCATGCTGGAGAATAAAAAGGTCTTTGTCGTAAAGAATCTCGTACGAGACGTCGCACCCTTAAAAGACCTGAAGGCGTTAATCGATATTTACTCTTTCCTGAAAAAGAACAGATATGATATCGTTCATACCCACACGGCAAAAGGCGGTTTTATCGGGAGGATCTCGGCCAGGCTTGCGAACGTTCCGATCATTATACACACCTTACATGGGACAACATTTGGTAATTTCCTTCCTTTCTATAAGCGGAGGCTTTATATTACCCTGGAAAAAATGGCCATCTCCAAGACCGATAAGATAATTTCCGTCAGCAGAGATTTGATCAATAAATATATCGGTCAAAAGATAGGAGACCCTGGAAAGTATACGGTAATCTACAGTGGCATCGATACCGAACGGTTTAACGAGGCCGGACAGATACCGGAGACAGAAAAAATCAGGTTAAAAAAGGAACTTGGACTCGATCCTTATGATATAACTATTGTAAACATTTCAAGGTTGGAACCGCGTAAAGGTCACAAATATTTTCTCGAGTCTGCCTCGCGGATCATTGAACGTTTTCCTCAGGTCAAGTTTCTAATAGTGGGGGATGGAGACTACAAAGAGGTTTTGAAGAAGAGGGCAGATAAATTCAAACTTTTATCCAATCTGATTTTTACCGGGTCCAGACAGGATATCGAAAAAGTGATCGCGATATCTGACATCTCGGTCCTGACCTCTCTCTGGGAGGGACTGCCACGGGTTTTGATCCAGTCGGCGGCTGTCGGAAAACCGATCGTTACCTTTGAGGTCGAGGGGGTCCGGGAAATAGTACAGAATGGAGTTAATGGGTTTATTGTTCCGTCCAGAGATATTGATACATTGACAGAGAGAATTACCTTTCTACTTGAAGATTTGGAGCATGCCAGGGATATGGGAATTCAAGGCCGGGGAATCGTGGGGGATGACTGGAATGTCGAAAATATGGTCAATAGAATAGATGAAGTATACAAAGAGCAAATAAAGATGAAATTAAAGGTAGATTAGAGGAGCTACGATTATGAGGATAGAGATCCTTGCCTTTCTTTTTTCTTTTTTGATAGCCATTTCACTGACGCCGCTTATAAAAAAGATGGCGATTCGATTTAATGTTTGCGCCTTTCCCAATCACAGGACGATTCATCACAGGATCGTCCCGAAACTGGGAGGATTGGCGATATATCTGAGCTTTCTACTTAGTTTACTCGTTACGTTTTATCTGTATTACGGGACACTGAACGAAATTTTCAGCCATACCCTGGGGTTGATTCTGGGTGCGACGGTCGTTCTCTTCCTCGGGATCTTCGATGACTGCTGGGGAGCCAATTGGTACCAGAAACTGACCGTTCAATCGATCGCGGCTCTGGTAGTGATGCATTATGGGTACCACATCTCATCGATCGATCTTCCCTTTGGAGGTACGATTAATCTGGGCGCATGGGGAATTCCGCTGACGATCCTGTGGATCACGGGAATCTCCAACGCGATTAATCTGGTAGACGGGCTGGATGGCCTGGCTGCCGGGATCAGTCTTGGAGTGGCGTTTATTTTCTTTCTGATATCAATGCTTTTTGGTGATGTTCAAACGGTCTTTTTGACTGCAATCATGACGGGTGTTATAGCGGGATTTCTTATCTACAATTTCAACCCCGCAAAGATTTTTCTCGGTGACAGCGGTAGCCTCCTGATCGGATTCGTCCTGGCCTGTTTTTCGATTAACGGTATGCACCAGTCCTCGTCGGCGGTGAAGATCATGATCCCGGTGGTTGCTCTCGGGGTACCGATAATTGATACCGTCCTGGCAATATTGCGCAGGCTGAGTAAGCGGGTCCATCCTTTCAAGGCAGATAAGGAACACATCCATCACCGTCTGTTATACCTGGGACTCAGTCAGAGAAAGGCTGTCCTACTCCTCTACCTCGTGAGTGCCTTTTTTGGCGTCATTGCATTTCTGATCTCAGTAGTGGAGTCTCGACATCACTTCTTATTACTCAGCTTCGTGGCTATTATAATTTTTCTTGGAATGATGGAACTGAGCTTCAGGTTCAGAAGCGTGAAAAAGAACCTGTCTTCAGGCGGCCTTAGGTAGGTTGACCGAAATCATATGACAATCCTCCTTATTTTTTTCTTGCTCCTTCCTCTCACGCTTCACGCCTCAACCCTCGTAGAAATCCAGATCGATCACTGGGTCTATCCGCTCATTGATAACCTGCAGAGCCGGGGTCATTTTGGCGAACTTTATCTTGCCAACAGGCCTTATACCCGAGCGGAGGTCGCCCGGTACGTTCTAGAACTGGCAGAGAAAGGAGAAAATGGGGAGTTGGACCGTGTGGAGGCGATGTGGGTCGAACGTATCCGGAGAGAATTTGAAGGAGATATCTCCCACCTTGCAGCAGGTGAAGGATTGGAGGTTAATGATTTTTCGTACAGGGTGGGCGCGCGGGAAGAGATGCGTGGTGATCTCAAGGATGATAGCAAGGAACTGGAACCTTCATATGAATCGATAAAATTCGGGGGCGCTGTCGATCCGGATTTTTCGGTCGTTGGAGAAATTGGGGGTTCCCTTCAGTATAAGGACAGGATAGTCATTGTTGACAGGCTCCAGTTCAATTCAGATCCCATAAACGAGCCATCCTTCAGGATAAGGGGTGAAGGACTCAGAGACAGGAATTTCAGGTTTTCCCAGGCATATATCGCTGGTGAATTCGGCCCTGTTTCTCTCCTTTTTGGGAGAGACAACTTAATATGGGGACACGGTGCCGATCGATCCCTGACAATTTCCGGGATATCTCCACCCTTTGACCTTTTGAAGTACAGGATAAAGATTCGGACCGTGCAGGCAACCGGATTTCTTGCCTTCCTGGATAAATCCGTTGGTCAGGATGGGCTGTACAACAGATTTATGTACGGTCACAGGATGGACTGGCGGGCTTCTCCATGGATGCAGTTAGGGATCAGTGAGGTTGCAGTTGTAACCGGTGTAGGAAGGGGAGTCGAGTTCAGATACCTGAACCCTCTGATCTACTGGCCCAAAGTTCAAAAAGAGGAGGGTTCAGAGGAGGTCAATACAGATGTATACTCCGCGCTAAACTGGTCTCTTTTCCTTCCGCCTGGTTTTTTCGTTTACGGTGAACTCATGGTGGACGATTTATTTGTGCCGAGATCGGATTCAAACGGAGAATTTCCACATCAGGTCGCCTTTCAACAAGGGGTAGTCTGGAGTCACAAATCTCTTCCTGAAGGCCTTGATGTGGAATTCGAGTATACTCGGATCGGTTCCTTCACCTATCTCCATCGTGGTGAGGCGACTTATTACGGTCATTACGATGCGCCCATAGGTAGTCCGCTTGGGCCGGATACGGATAGGTGGAGAATAGGTCTATCTTACCTGGTACGAGACGGTCTCGAAATGAAGTTCGATTACCGGACCAGGCGGAGGGGGGAAAACAGGCTTGAACCCGGGATATCAGCCAGGGGCCACAGGGGAGAGCCTTTCCCGACTGGGATTGTTGAGAAGAGGAAATCGCTGGGGCTGGGATTCCAGTGGTTTACCCGGGGAAACCTTGTGTTCAGCGGTGATTTTTCCTACACCCGGGTCCACAACCTGAACAACCAGAGAGGAAGGAGTGATTCGATCCCTAATCTGGAACTATCCCTGAGCCATTATCACTCTTTCGATGGTTCCTTTTCAGGCTTTTGAGAGGAGATTCATTCGTAGAGCCGTTATTCAGGATGCGAGGCCACATTAAATTAACCGTGATACAATGCAAATCAAGACAGGAATGAACGGGTTATGAAGGAAAACAGAGAACTGGAGAGCATACCTATCGTAGATCTCAAGGCCCAGTATATCGAGCTTCGAGATGAAATTGATCGAGCCGTCATGGATGTCCTTGGAAGCGGATGGTACGTCCTCGGTGAGTCGGTAGAGAGGTTTGAGAAAGAGATGACCGCCTACCTCTCCCTGGAAGCTGCATTTGGGTGTGCCAATGGAACCGACGCCCTGATCCTTTCCTTGATGGCGTCTGATCTGAAGCCGGGAGACGAAGTGCTGCTGCCCGCATTCGCCTTTGTAGCGCCTCTCGAGGCGATCGTACTCCGCGGGGCGGTTCCGCGCTTTATCGATGTCGACCCCGAGACCTATAATGTCGATCCGGATAATATCCGGGAGGCCGTGAACCCCCGTACCAAGGCCATTATAGTTGTCCACCTGTTCGGCCAATGTACCGATATGGATCCGATCCTGGGGTTGGCAGGCGACCACGGAATTAAGGTTATCGAGGATGCTGCCCAGTCGTTCGGTGCGCGGCATAGAGGGAAGCCGGCTGGATCACTGGGTGAGATATGCTGTTTCAGCTTTTATCCGACGAAAAATCTGAGTTGCATGGGTGATGGGGGTATGGTTGGGACGAGGGAAGCTGGTGTCTTGGACAGGCTCAAATATCTCAGGAATCACGGTGAGGTGGAAAAGTACAGACATGCCATGGTTGGAATGAACAGTCGCCTCGATGAGATCCAGGCCGCCATCCTCCTGACGAAATTACCCGTTATCGAAAAATGGAACGCCCGGAGGGGGGAGATAGCCGGGTTGTATGATGATGCCTTCGAAGGGCTCGATCTGAAAGTACCAGCAGTCGGCGAGGGAAACCTTCACGTGTACCACCAGTACACGTTGCAGGTATCCAGACGAGACGAGCTCGTCACGCACCTGAAGGGGAAAAGGATCGCGACGGCCATCCATTATCCTCACCCTCTCTCCCGCCAACCGGCCTATGAGGAATTTGCCCCGTTGTCGGGCAGCCTTCCTGTCTCTGAAAGATTGACAAAGCGGGTTGTGTCACTTCCTATTTATCCCCAGATGGATGACGGTCAGGTCAATCGGGTTATTGAAGGTGTCCGATCATTCTACGGCCGCTCATAGTGTTCCGTCCCGGAAGTTCATCACCAATTTCAATGGCTCTCGATGTCCCTAGCTGCGTTTCTCCTCCTCGAAGTACCTAAAGGTACTCCTTGCGTCGTCATGCCTGGCCAGGAACCTCGATGGCTCACCGTAATTGTCAACCAACTTCCGGGACGGAACACTAAAGAGCCCCATCGACATTCCATTGACGGTTCCAGCCTTTTACCTTATACTTGGTTATTGGCCGGCAATCGATGCGAAATGTGAAATAATGATGAAAGGATCCTGAAAATTGCTCGATATCAAGTTTATCCGTGAAAACGTTGAGATCGTCAAAAAGGCGGTGACAAACAAGGGGGAAAAAGCCGATATCGACCGGATCATCGCCCTTGACATAGAACGAAGACGAGTCCTCCAGGATGTCGAGGAGCTCAGAGGAGAGAGAAATCGCTCTTCGAAGGAGATCGGGGAACTACGGAAGAAGGGTGAGGATGCCGCTAAACTTATGGAGGAGATGAAAGTAGTATCCAACCGTATCAAGGGGCTCGAAAAAGATCTGAACGGTATCGATAAAGAACTTGACACTCATCTTATGGAGGTCCCAAATATCCCGCATCCCTCCGTGCCGATCGGTGTGGGGGAAGAAGATAACATCGAGATCAGTCGATGGGGAGAGCGTAACGAGTTCTCCTTTGACCCTAAACCTCACTGGGAACTGGGGGAGAAGCTTGGGATTATCGATATCGAGCGGGGAGGAAAAATCACGGGATCCGGCTTTATCCACTACCGCGGATTCGGCGCTCAACTCGAGCGTGCCCTGATAAATTTCATGATAGATCTGCACGTCCAATCTCACGGGTACATGGAGGTAATGATCCCTTACATGGTAAACCGGACGAGCATGACGGTCACGGGTCAGCTTCCAAAACTTGAGGGAGACATGTACGCACTTCCGGAAGATGACACCTTTCTCATACCGACGGCGGAAGTACCCGTTACCAATATCCACAGGGGAGAGATTCTCGATCGAAACGATCTCCCCATTTATTATGTCGCATCCTCTCCCTGTTTCAGGAGGGAGGCTGGAGCGCACGGGAAAGACACCCGTGGTCTGATACGGATTCACCAGTTCGACAAGGTGGAGCTGGTCAAGTTTGTCCATCCCGATACCTCTGACGATGAGCTGGAATCCCTGCTGGCAGCGGCAGAAGAGGTGCTGAAACGCCTCGAGCTGCATTATCGGGTCGTCATCCTTTCGACTGGTGACCTCAGTTTTGCGGCGTCTAAGTGCTATGATTTAGAGGTTTGGGCGCCCGGGATCGGGAAATACCTGGAGGTGTCATCCTGCAGTAACTTTCAAGATTTTCAGGCGAGAAGAGGGGAAATACGGTTCCGACCTGAGGAGGGTGAGAGACTCCTGCATGTTCACACGTTGAACGGATCCGGACTCGCTCTCCCGCGAACGGTTATAGCGATCATCGAAAATTATCAGCAGGAGGATGGCTCTATCCTTGTCCCGGAAGTCCTGCGACCTTACATGAACGGGCTTGAAAAGATTGAATAATGCGAATGAAACGCATTCATCATCACTTCACAGGGACAGGTTTGATCTTCACCGACTCTTGCGTTTGAGCCCCTCGATCCTCATCGTATCCTTTCTTGTCCTGTTCCTCCTCTATCTCTATTCGACCCAGGCGATTGTCACAGAGCTCAAAAGAGATGAAGTTACCCTGACTCGAAGTTATGGGCAATTCTGGGCAACGGCATTTTCTGAGGGAGGAGAACTGGAGATCATCCAGGAGATTTTTAAAAATATCGACTTTCCGGTTGTAATCATCGGCAGGAGTGGTAAACCGATCCACTGGGAGAACATCGACTTGCCGTTGGATGAGTCCGGGATCCCACATTTGGAAGAGGTGGGAGAGCTTGTCACCAGGCTCGACAGAGTAAATGAGCCGTTCAGCATGACGGGTCCCGGTGGAGAGAAAGATTTCGCCACGGTGCATTATGGGGAGTCCAGAGCCGTAACACGACTGAGATATATTCCCTATTTGCAGGGTGCAGTGCTGGCTGTCTTTGGTCTCCTGGCCGTTTTCGTTATCCGTTATAACTTGAGGAGCGAGAAGAGCATGATCTGGGTGGGTATGGCGAGGGAAAGCGCCCATCAACTCGGAACCCCTCTATCGAGCCTTCAAGGCTGGCTGGAAATCTTGAGGGGAAAAAACAGGAGTGGTGGTGTGGTTTCCAGCGAGGAGGTCGAGGCAATGCAGGATGATTTGGCTCGGTTGATCAAGGTCGCCAACCGTTTTGAATCGATCGGGAGAGAGGCCACGCTGGCTGAATTGAACCTCGAAAGCATCCTCAAGGATCTGGAATCTTATTTCCGGGTCCGCCTGCCCGCTGGAAGAAAAAAGATCGTACTCTCACTCGAGATCGACAACCTTCCTGCTATACGTGGGAACAGTGAACTGCTCGAATGGGCATTTGAGAACATTATCAAGAACAGTATCGATTCTCTCGAGGGGAGATCCGGGGAGATTGTGATAGAGGCTCGAGAGGGTCAGGAAGGAGTCGTGATCGATTTCAGGGATACCGGTTCCGGAATCCCGCGGGACATCAGGCGTCATATTTTCAAGACAGGAATCACGACAAAATCGGGCGGATGGGGAGTTGGGCTGACGCTCGCCCACCGTATCATCTGTGATCACCATGGGGGAACGCTTGCACTGGCCACGACGAACGAGAAGGGGACACACTTTCGGGTGTACCTTCCCAGGGAGGGGAAACGGTCGTGAATCTTCTTGAAGGTCTGAACGGAGCTCAAAGGCAGGCGGTCTGCCATGGCGATTCCCCCTTACTGGTCCTTGCAGGGGCGGGAAGTGGAAAGACACGTGTGATTGTCCATCGTATTGTTTATCTGATCACTGAAGCCGGCATATCGCCCGAGAAGATTCTATCGGTTACCTTCACAAATAAAGCCGCGGAAGAGATGGCCAGACGGGTAGCGATCCTCCTGGGTTCAAAACCCGATGGCATGTGGCTCGGCACCTTTCATTCCATCTGTGCGAGGATCCTCAGGAGGGAAGGGAAAAAGATCGGTTTACCACCTGGTTTTACGATATATGACAGGGAAGACTCTCTCAGATTGATCAAGACACTTCTGAAGGATATGGCACCCGGTAAATCTCCCAGAGATATTACCAGGTACCTGGAACGGATATCTTCTCTCAAGTCTGAACTCGTGACTCCTGATGATGCATCACGAAATGGACGGGCCGATTCTGCATTATTAGGCGACCTGTACGCCTCTTATCAAGAGAATTTGATGAAGTGCGAGGCAGTCGATTTCGACGATATAATCATGAAAGCGGTCGAGTTGTTCATGGTCGATTCTCGCACCCTGAAGTCTTACCAGGAACGATTTTTCCATATCCTTGTGGATGAATACCAGGACACGAATTATGCCCAGTACCGTCTCGTCAGTCTCCTGGCCGGAAAGGGAGGGAATCTCTTTGTCGTTGGCGACGATGATCAGTCAATTTATGGGTGGCGGGGTGCCGATCTCCGGAATATCCTCGAGTTCGAGAAGGATTTTCCAGCCGCCGGGTCCTTGGTCCTCGACGTCAACTATCGGTCGACCGGGAATATTCTCGATGCCGCGTCAGAAATGATCTCGTACAACGAGGGCAGGAAGCCAAAGGTTCTCAGGGCTTACCGTGAGAGGGGTGAAAAGGTTGCCATTTACCGTGCCTCAGACGACAGGGATGAAGCGCGGAAGATTTTCAAGACGATTCAAAAGGCATATGTAGAGGATGGTTTCAACTTTGGTGATTTCGCGGTCCTGTACAGGACAAACGCCCAGAGTCGTGTAATCGAGGAAGTCTTGAGAAAAGAGGGGATTCCATACAAGCTTGTCGGTACCCTGAGCTTCTATCGGAGGAAAGAGATAAAAGACCTGCTCGGGTATTTAAAGGTCATGGTCAATCCTTCGGATTCGCTGAGTCTCCTCCGGATCATAAACGTTCCACAACGGGGCATCGGAGAGAAGACAACAAGGCTCTTGAGTGAGTATGCGGACCGTGAGGGGATCACCCTTTACCATGCCCTGGGTACAATCGCAGGTGAAGATAATCTAAAGGGTGGCCGTCTCGATCGACTGCGTTCGTTCAAGAACCTTCTCGAAGAATTGATCGCCCTGTCAGAAAAGGAAGATCTGCCGCTGGTGGTGCGGGAAGTATTGGAAAGGACGGGTTATATCCAATACCTGGAGGAATCGGGAACGACCGAGTCGCGAGGACGGATCGAAAACATCGACGAGTTTGTCCGGGCTGTCGAAGAATACGCCATGCCGTACCGCCTGGCGGGAGAAACCGCGTGCTTGCTCGGTTTCCTGGAAAAGACCTCCCTGATAGAGGACGTGGATAACCTCCCTGACTCTCCGTCGGGGGTCTCTCTCTTGACACTTCACAACGCCAAAGGTCTCGAGTTTCCCTTCGTCTTTATTGCCGGTCTGGAGGAGGGCTTACTACCATGGGGTAGAAACGGGCAAGAGAACAGTGATGAAGTCGAAGAGGAAAGAAGACTTTTTTACGTTGGTATGACCCGGGCGGAGTCAAGGCTTCATCTATCGCACGCTTACCGTAGGATGAACCATGGGCAGTTAATCCGGACGCTCCCTTCTCGCTTTCTCGGGGAGATACCCGGTGAGATGACAACAGAGACGGCATCACGGCAAGTCAGACAATTCTCGGGTCTATTCGGACATGGCGAAGGTCGTGCGGTCGAGCATGCCGCAGGAAATGAGGATTTCCCGTTTGATGGCTCCCGGGAGTCTATTGTAGGAAAGCGGATCTATCACAGAGAGTTCGGTGGAGGTGAGGTGATCGACTCTGTCGGATATGGGGAGACGCTGAAATTGACGATCGAATTCGACACGTATGGTGTAAAAAAGATTTATCCGTTGTACGCGGATCTTCGCCCAGAGAGATAAATGGAAAGGTGTCCCTGTTGAACAGGCCAGGTAACGATATCATCGGAGAAAGCCGAGTAAGGCTCCTCAGTGCCACCGTTTTGATGGATGAGGGAAAATTCAGGGAATCCGTCGAGGAATCCGTCAGGTGCTCTGAACTGGCCCTGGAGGCAATGCTTGTTTCCTGGGATCTGATCCCGTCAGGGTCCGGTTGTCGGGAAATGCTGGAAACATTCAGTCAGCGTTCACGCGTGGCTGTCCCTCCCTGGTTGATGCATTGCTGCCGGCGGATTGACCTGCATAACGTGTTTTATGGAGATTGCGATAGCGGGAGGTCGGGGAAAATCTTCGACGAGGAGTACGCGATGGAAATAGTCAACTACGGGAGAGATGTCTTGAAGTTCGCCCAGCGGAATGTATGTCGGGAGGGACAAAGTGATCAGCCGTGAGGAGGTCAGAAAGATCGCCAGGCTGGCAAACCTGGACCTGACGGACGTCGAGATCGAGACGATGCGGGGGGATCTCGACAGGATCCTCGGTTTCGTGTTGGAATGGGGAGATCCAACGAGAACTCTTCTTACGGGGCGGTCATCAATCCGTGGGATCCCGATCGGGTCCCGGGAGGGTCCAGCGGAGGTTCAACCGCGGCC
>CAYTWO010000057.1:0-4081 GCA_964442125.1 uncultured Gemmatimonadota bacterium | reverse complement strand
ACCGCGGCCCTGGGGAGCGACACGGGAGGGTCTATACGTCAGCCCGCGTCGTTTTGCGGCCAGGTTGGCGTCAAGCCTACATATGGAAGGGTGTCTCGGTTCGGATTGGTCGCGTTTGCGAGCTCTCTCGATCACATCGGTACCATAACCGGTGACGTACGAGATGCTGCCCTCCTGCTGGGTGCGATTGCAGGTTTTGATCCGAAAGATTCCACTTCGAGGGATATTCCCGTCCCGGACCTTGTGAACGCCCTGGATGATGGGGTCGGTGGAAGAGTAGCAGGTGTTCCTGAAGAGTTCTTCTCCGGAGATCTCGATGAGGGTATCAGAGAGAACTGCGAAGCCGCCCTGGATAGTGCCAGGGGACGGGGTATGGTCGTCAAAGAGATCAGTCTACCCTTTCTAAAGTATGCGCTTCCGGCATATTACATCCTCTGCATGGCGGAGGCTTCTTCCAATCTGGCCCGTTATGACGGGATTCGGTACGGTCACAGAGAGGATTCCGACCTCACTCTTTCCGGTCTTTAAGGTTCGACGCGATCGAGGGGTTTCGGTCTGGAGGTGAAACGACGCATCATGCTGGGGTCATATGTCTTGTCGAAGGGTTATTACGACGCTTACTACCTCAAGGGACTCAGTGCGAGGGCTTACTTTGTCGAAGAGATCCTGAAGGCATTTGACGGCGTCGACCTGATATTCTCGCCGACCACTCCGACCCCGGCGTTCAAGATCGGTGAAAAGATCGAGGATCCCGTGGGAATGTACCTGTCGGACGTCTTCACGACTATCGCCAACCTCACCGGTATTCCGGCCATTTCCATTCCCTGTGGAAAGGTTGAAGGGCTCCCCGGAGTCCTGCCTGTGCTGAACAAAAAGGCTGTAGAATATGCCGTCCGCTCCTCGCTTGCCCTCGGATGCCGGATTTCTTTGACCTCAATCTTTGCCAGGAAAAACTACTTTTATCCCGACCTGCCACCGCTGGTAATAGAGGAGTGCTGGTTACCTTGTCGGACAGGTCATGAAGGAGACGGATGGTAGGGTCAATCCCGAGCTGGCAAACGAGATCCTGAGGAAGGCACTGGGATCGCCTTAGAGTTTGAGAACGTAATAACGCAAGCATGAATCCCATTTATATCACCTTCATACTCATATACCTGGGCGGGCTGATCGTTTTCGGTATAGTGCTCAGCCGACGGATCAGGACCGGCGCCGATTTCATGGTTGCCGGTCGGAAACTCTCTCTTCCTATCCTGGTAGGCACGCTTGTCGCTACATGGATAGGATCCGGGACGATCGTTGCAAGCGCGGGCCTGAGCTACCGCGTGGGATTTTCCGCCATGTGGGGCTCATCAGGCGGTTGGCTGGGGATCTGCCTTCTCTTCTTGATTGCCAGCCGGGCTCGACGGTTTGGCGCCTTCACGGTGCCCGATCTCCTGGAAGCCAGATACAATCCCGCCGCGAGGTTGTTAGGTACCCTGGTCACGATGATCGCGTACACGGTCATCACCAGCTACCAGTTTCGGGCCGGCGGGATGGTCTTGAACCTGGTGGCCGGTATCGATCCCCGGACAGGAATGGCCCTGACAGCGATCTTCGTGATAGCCTATACCGCGCTTGCAGGGATGCTCTCGGTGGCCTATACCGACTTCGTCAACGGTATTGTCCTCACCATGGGGATTCTTATAGCTGTTCCTGTGGTTCTGATCGATGCGGGCGGCTGGGATGCAATCACTGCCACATTGGGACAGGAATATTTTTCACCGTTTCACGGTGAGACCGCCGGTGTCGGCGCGCTGAACCTATTTCTTCCAACATTGCTTCTTCTTCTCGGTGAATCGAACATGTACAGCCGCTTCTTCTCCGCCCGTAGCGAAGGAGTAGCCCGCAAGGCGGTTACCTGGTGGATCCTGGGGGTTGTGATCATCGAGAGCAGCGTGGTGTTGATAGGAACAGCCGGTAGAGCCCTCTATCCCGACCTTTCCGCGCACTATCCCGAGATTGGAAACGCGAGCGAGATTATCATTCCCCATATCATCATTACGACACTTCACCCGCTTTTTGGGGCTCTCCTTCTTGCAGCGGTTGCGGCCGTAATAATTTCGACTGCCGATTCTTTTCTCCTGACACCGGCAACGAATCTTCAACACGACGTGTGGGAACGGTTTGTCAGGGGATGGCTGAGGAGGCGGATCTCCCGGTTCGGCAGTCTCCTGCCTCGGAATTCGTCCGATCGCGAAAGGGTATGGTTCCTTCGAGTGGTGGTGATCATCCTCGGTATCTGGGCGTACATGCAGATCACCCTTTTCCAGAACGTCCTTCAAGCGGCACTGTATGCCTATACGATGTACGGGGCCGGAGTGACACCCGCCATCCTCGCCGCCTTTTTCTGGAAGCGAGCCACTCCATTAGCGGGGGCATGTTCGGTCGGTGCCGGTATGTTTGCAACGCTGTTCTGGGAGTTCGTTGTGCAGCCCGGTATGGGTGGATCATTGCTGGGCAAGGTCGATCCGGTCATACCCGCGGTACTGATCTCTATAGCAACACTGGTTTTCGTCTCGCTTGCGGGTAAGCGTCCGGAACCGGAGAAATGGCTGCCGTTTTTCGATGAGGGCTATCGCTCCGATTGATCGGTTAGGCTGTTTTTGAGCAACCCTGTATTTCTCGAATATGTTTCAGTGTGGGTCAACTTGCTTTTTTCGGTGAAATCATGATATTACAATTGGTCACAAGATATTGAAGAAAGGTTGAGCGATGAGAGAACCAGAAGAAAAAAGCATTCTTAGAGTCGAAAAACTGGTCAGTAATTATACGGTGAAGTCGGGCACGACCACCCATCCTAACCGGGAAGTCACCGAAAGCGTCGTCAAGGGGCTCGCTTCCCATATAGATGAGTTGGGTCGCCCTCTGTGTCCGTGCCGGTTTTATCCGGATAAGCAGGAGGAAGTGAAGCATCGTACATGGATCTGCCCGTGTGACGACATGCAGATCTACAAATACTGTCATTGCCTCCTTTTCGTTAACCGCGAAGGGCTCCCGATAACCGAGCATCTCCCCGAAGATCACGAGGGGAGGGGCATATACGGGGAGGTGAAGGATCCAACCCCGGACAAGGGACGTGCGCTGAGGGGCAAGGCGGATGAGAGGGAAAAGGAACGGCGCGAACGGCCATCGTGAACCTGATCAACAAGAAATAGCATATCAGGATAGCTTTGCGATGACCGGCATTCTGCGCTTGAACTGAGAATTTCGCACCAGTTCCATGACTCGGTTGATGAGCCTTCGCTTGAAACCCTTCTTTTCTACCTCTTCAGGACTGAGACATTGATCGACCAGGAAATAGAGGAGAAAATCGACCTCCTCATATGTAAAACCGAGTTCCCCTTCGTCGGTCTGTCCTTTCCAGAGATCCGCTGAGGGTGGTTTCCCTATGATCTCCTCCGGGACACTGAGGTGACGGGCAAGTGACCTTACCTGGGTCTTGTAGAGGTCCCCGATGGGATTGAGCGCGCAGGCCATATCTCCCCACAACGTCGTGTAACCGAGCAGGTATTCGGTCTTGTTCCCGGTCCCGAGGACAAGGGCTTTATGGGCTCGTGACTGGTCATAGAGGACGATCATCCTCTCCCTGGCCATTACGTTACCCTTGCGAATATGATCCATATCCGGATAGAGTGCCAGGTAAGGGTCAACCATCGGGGTGATGTCGATCTCCCGGTGTTTGATACCCAGGGAATCGCCGACCTTCAGCGCGTCTTCCCTGCTTTCCGGTCGGCTCGTCTTGTAGGGCATCAGGATCCCGAGTAAGTTCTCCTTACCAATCGCCCTTACCGCCAGGTACGCGGAGGTCGTCGAATCGACCCCACCCGAGAGTCCCAGTACGGCCTTTTTGAACCCCACTTTCCTGATCTCCGAAGATAAGAAGCTACACAATATCTCTGTGACCTTCTCTGCATCGATTGAGAGTTCTTTCATTCCTTTCCTTTATGGTTTGATAGGAAACGTCAAAATCTTCATCACGGAGATTTAATTAATATTACATCCTGGCTGTTTATTGTCAATCATGGCTGGAATCTCGCTAAAT
>CAYTWO010000056.1:0-14994 GCA_964442125.1 uncultured Gemmatimonadota bacterium | reverse complement strand
GCGATCCGGCCTCGCTTGACTTTAGCGGTCAGGCTGGGTATTTTAAACCTAAGTTCTTGCAGGGCTTTTCGTTAATAGTAATTTACGATACTCCATATATTTCGACAGGGTCGAGTGAGGAGGATGTGGTTTCGTAACAGGGTACGCGGCGTGTCTGAAGATTGGCTGATCTGTATGCGCATCTACTTATGACGCACTATATAAACTGAGGAACCCTGGTGAAGATAGCAATCATTGGAGGAGGACCGGCCGGTTCGTTCTGCGCCATCCATCTCCTGCGAAGAGCCGAGAGGCTTAACAAACGGATCGAGGTGGTCATTTTCGACCACAAGAATTTTGATCGGGTTGGACCTGGCGGATGTAACCTGTGCGCGGGTGTGATTACCCGGTCGATGATCGAGAACCTCAAGCAGATGAAAGTGCCCATCACGGCGGAGATAATCCAGCGCCGCATCGATGGGTTTGTTTTTATTTCTGAGGGGGGATCGCTGGAAATAAAAGGCAGTCCGGAAGAGAGATTTTACAGCGTCTTCAGGGGTGGTGGTCCAATTGACCACTCCTGTCCGGGTGAGGAAAGCTTCGACTATTTTCTCCTGAAACACGCAAAGGAGATGGGGGCGGTACATATCGAGGAGCCTGTTAATGATATCTCGAGAACCGGTGACAGGTCGAGCAAAATCACCGTCCAGTATGGGAGGGATGGTGAGCTTCATACCGATGTAGTCGTCGGCGCGTTCGGTGTCAACAGCACCTTAACGAAGAGGTTTGAGGAGATGGGCTTCGGCTACAGGGCGCCGAAGGTCATTCGAGTCGGGCAGGCAGAACTTACACTGCCAAAAGAGTTTATCGATAAAACTTATCGTAGCCGAATTAAGATCTTTTGTCTCGAATTCCCCCATTGCGATAAGGTCAAGTTTGTCGCTCTGACACCAAAGAAAGGATACGTGACGGCATCTCTGATCGGCAAGGGTGTGGGGGAAGAGGAGATCAAACGTGTCTTTGCCGATCCGAGAATTTTGGCCCACTTTCCTCAGGGCTGGCAGCTTCCTCAGCGATACTGCAAATGTTTTCCCAGGCTACCGTATCAGCAGGCCAGGAAACCGTTCTCTGATGGAATCGTGATGATCGGAGATGCCCACGTATCACGATTTTACAAGAATGGCATCGGTTCAGCCTTCAACACGGCGTCCTGGGCGGCAGAGAATATTCTCGACCATGGGATCCGGAGTACCGATTTTCATGACTACTATTACCTTAAGTGCAAAGAGTTTTATTACGGGGATAACAGGGTTGGCAGGGGTCTGTTCAGGATTAACGACATCATAGCCAAAAACAGGTTTCTAGCGCGCATAGCAGTTGCCCTTACACGGGGATCGAAGGCACAGAATATTAAAGAGGGAGGGGTTCTTCAACAGATGCTATGGTCTCTCTTTACAGGGGACCTTCAATATCGAGATATCATACTGCGAGCACTTTCACTCAAACGGTAAAAGGACGATTTACTATCCATGAATAAAGACAATGTTACCGAAAACGACGGTAACGCCCTGGGTCCCCTGCGAGACGGGGGAAAAGTTGCCATTGTGGGTGGAGGACCTGGTGGTGCAAGCTGTGCGATGACGATACTGAAGGAAGTCCAGCGGCGTTCCCTCGATGTCGAGATCATCCTCTATGAGCCAAAGTATTTTGGACACCACTACAACCAGTGCTTCGGGGTGATCTCTCCCCCTCTCCTCGATATACTCGAGGATGAATATGATATCATTGTGCCGAGGCACATGCTGCAACGGGAGATCACGGGGTATGTACTTCACTCCAAAAAGAGACATCTCCACCTGAAGGACGAAGCGGGACGCGAAATATCCCACGCGTTGAGGAGGGTGGAACTCGACAGGCTCCTGTTAGATGAAGCGAGGAAGAAGGGTGTAAAGGTTATAAGCAGCCGTGTTACCTATATCGAGTTTCATCCTGAAGATGTTGTGATTTACAGCGAAAGCGGAACCTATTCGGCTGATGTCGTGGTTGGAGCTTTTGGGCTTGACAGCACATTGAGATCCGCATTGAGGCGAAGGACGAATTATATCCCTCCTTCATATCTCGAGACCGTTGTGACTCGTGTCCACACGGAAGATCCTTCCTACCTCGAAAAATTCGAAGGGAATATCCACGCTCACCTGCCCCCGATCAGGGGGGTAGAGTTTGGCGCGCTCGTTCCCAAGGGAAATCATATCACTATTGTCGTGGCGGGCAAACGGGTCGATATAAAGATCCTGAAGCGGTTTATGAAACTCCCGGCCGTTGAAGAGATGCTGCCACCGTTCTATAAAGTCACAGAGGTGTTCAAGGGGGCTTTCCCCAATGGACCCGCTCATGGCTTTTTCGGCGACCGCTTCGTGATAATCGGGGACAGCGCCGGTTTGATCAGGCCCTTCAAAGGAAAGGGAATAAATTCAGCGGTTATTACGGGTAAAATAGCGGGAGAGACCATCGTCCGCGAGGGTATTTCCGAGGATGCCTTCCGGATGTTCGAACAGCGCTGTCAGGACCTGATCGGTGATCTCTGGTACGGCAGGTTCATTCGATGGCTGGTGGTTTTTCTCTCCTGGACTTTCTCCCTCGACCCGATTATCGACCTGGCCAACCGAAACGCTACACTGCGCCAGGCCCTCTTCGACAGCGTCTCCGGGCACGACACATACAGACATATCGTCAGATCATGTCTCAAACCAGGGATCCTATTCGGAATTCCCTGGTCCTACCTCAAGGGTTTCTTGGCCATAAGGAAGAGAAGTCCCAAGCCCCAGCCACAGAATCCATTGTGAGATAAAGGATGCTTCTCGATAAGAAACTGTCACGAATCGACTATCCCAGCGTCCACTGGGATGGAGTGTCAGATCGTGGAGAGATGGTCTCCTCGGGGATCTACCCGTACAGGTTGAGTGGGCCTGCTAGTAAGTTCGGTGACGTATCTCCGGCCTCAAGGCCCACGGCCGCGGGGGGTTCGGGGGGCCACGGCTGGCCCGCCGAGGGGTGAGATCCCGGGCAAGCCGGGACAAGGGTTCCGGAAGCAACCGGGTGGGAGCTTTCGCAATCGCCAGAGGGGCAACGCCCCTATGGAAGTGCTGCGTTTCCCTCAATACGTCATCGAACTTATGAAACGCAGCACTAAGGCAGGGGGCTGAAGTCCAGACACGGAAGATGACGGTGGTGCGGTGAATAATTACGGCCTGAGGGAAGCCTGGGAGTTCCAGAGCTGAAGGAACTCGAGATGATCTTCCGAGGAGGTGGGGCAATCCTTGGCCTTCCCCACGATCATTTCTACGAAGACCGGTGTGATCTCCGGGTCGAGAATCTTTCCCGTCTCCTCATTGATAATATCCAGGGTTACCTCGAGGCTTAAAGCTTCGCGGTAAGGTCTATCTGTGGTCAATGCGTCGAAGAAGTCCGCAATCGAGATGATCCTGGCTCCGATAGGGATTTCCTCCCCTGTCAGACCCATCGGGTAGCCGCTTCCGTCCCATCTCTCCTGATGATGGAGAATAAGAGGTTTGACGAGCCAGGGGAAATTAATGGATTCCAGCTTTTCGACGCCCCACTGGGGATGTTTTTTTATGACCTCGAATTCCTCTTCGGTCAGTTTCCCGGGTTTTTTCAGGATTTGGTCGATGACGTCGATCTTTCCAAGGTCATGGAGGAAAGATGCAAGTAAGATCGATTTCCTCTCCTCGATTCCAAGATCGAGCTCGTTTGCGAGTGCAAGGGCGTAATTGGCGACCCGCTGGGAATGTCCGAAGGTGTAAGTGTCTTTCGATTCCACGCCTTCTCCCATCGACTTTGCGATCTGGAAGTAAAGGTCTTCGAGGGCGAAGATCTTACGGTCGACGTCCTCGAGTGATTTTCTCGCCTTTATCTCACGGAAGACCTTGAACGATTCACTGAGTGCCTCGAGGGCATCCTTGTTGCGGTCCTGCCGCTGGTAAGTCAGTCCGAGTTCCCTGTAACTTTCGGCGATACCGAGAGGGTTCTCGTACCTGCGGTTTATATCCACAGATAGGAGAATATTCTCTTCGGCTTTCAGGCAGTCCCCGCGTTCCCTTTCGGTAGATCCGAGGATCCGAAATGCTTCCGCCATACCCAGTTTGTCATCGACCTCCCTCAATACAGCAAGTGTCTTATCTCCCAGTTTCAAGGCTGAATGGTAATTCTTGTTTAGACGACTGATCTCCGCCCGGTTCAGATTGGAATAAGCCCAGAGCCGGACATCCCCCGTCTTTTCTGAGATTTCAAGGCTAAGTCTGAAATAACGCTCACCACTTATCAGATCGCCCTTGTCAACGGAGGTTATGCCAAGGTTGTGATAGGTCTCCGCAAGACCTCCTTCGTTGCAATTCTCCTCTAGAATCGGGATACACTTCTGATAGTAACCGATGGCCTCCTCCCAATTTCCCAGGATATTGTTCATGGCGCCCAGGTTGTTGTATATCTGGGCAACCAGCTTGCTATCGCCATTCTTCCGGATGACCCGAAGTGCTTCCCCGTAGTATTTCCTTACCTGCTCCCATGACCCTTGTTCAAGATATACGGTCCCGATGCTGGAGAATGCTGAGGCTATGCCGCCCAGGTCCTCCTCATCCTCGCAGATCCGGAGGCTTTCCTGGTATCGCGCCAAAGCCTCTTCCCACTCACCTTTCTTTGACCAGATGTGACCCATCCGGCGGAGTACTTCGGCCTTTGTTTTCTTGTCCGAGGAGAGCCTGCAACTGTTGAGAACCTGCTCGAAACAGAGAAGGGCTTTCTCCCATTCACCGCTGGTATCGAAATCGATGCCCATCTGGAGGAGCTGGGAGGTCGTCATCCTTTTTTCCAGCAAAGCCGTTTCACTTTGATAGATCATTCTCTTCATTCCTTGCTGATTATTGAGGGGGCACCAGATTACCCCCTCTACAATCAATTTACCATTCAGTCTCTTGCCAGGGCGTACCTCGAAAAATCCGAAGTGGTTTCGAATTCGAGCATCATATCATCGTCTTCGAACTCGGATTCAATCTTTGTCATCTGGTTGTTTTCGATACCATAGACGATTGGTTCCAGATCGTCTTCACCCTCGTTATCGAGATCTGCTTTCGAGCAATCGATCTTTACCTCGATAGAGATGTTTCTCGCGTGACCCGGGGGGACAAGATGAAACTCGAAGGCCCTTGGATTGATAAGTACAGCACGAAGCTCGACTCCTGGAGGAAGCGACTCCGAATCGTACTTTAATGTAATGTCATCCTCAGAGAGACTCTCTCCAGTGACGGTCGTAAGGATTCTAGGATCTGCTACATAGTTGTTCCATGCCTCTGATGGAGAGCCTAAAAAGGCAACATTGGTTCCTCCAGTCGACCCTGTTTCTCCTCCTCCAGTCAGCCCGGTTTCTCCCAGTTGAGTTTCCGGAGAGAACGGTGAGTTGATGCTTTCGGAGCATCCGGAAAACATGAAAAAGACGACTGTAAGGACTGCCGTGAGTGCAAGGTAGATTGTTTGTGTGCGCCGAGCCATCTCTAAACCTCCATGGTTTTATGGTAGAGGGACTCTGATGGCAAAAAAAGAGCCACCAACATCAATAGACTATTGGCGGCCCGACTGGCATAATTCCTTATAGGAACCGTAGCCTCGTGGCTTTGCGTCCCCCGGTTTCCCGGGGTTTGCCTTTTTCAACAGTAAGATTTTTCAGGAGACTTTGTTGGCAAGTCATGTGCCAATTGAGAGAAAAGATCTGATATCGAAGAATAATGGCGTTGGAAGGAGCCATTGGGGGCAATTTTGATATAAAGATCGGAAGAGTGTCTCGGGTCTTTCCGACGATGAATCGATAAAAAGGTAATGGCTGAGATGACGCTGAAAGATGGAAATCACAGATATCAGCTTGGAACACATAGAGTTGAGTGTTGTGAAATTATTTTTACGAGACTATTTAATACTTTCAAACCACGCCATTTACCGCAAGAGATTGATAGGGTT
Source organism: uncultured Gemmatimonadota bacterium (assembly GCA_964442125.1). Lineage (GTDB taxonomy): Bacteria > Gemmatimonadota > CAZMKB01 > CAZMKB01 > CAZNLH01 > CAYTWO01. The sequence goes on along the minus strand of CAYTWO010000056.1, from coordinate 8,991 downwards.
ACCTAATCATACATGCTGTCGATAAGGTGCCGATATTCCTTCTCGATGTAATGTCTCTTGACTTTCAGTGTTGGCGTCAGCTCTCCACTCGCAATCCTGAAATCTCTGGCCATCAACAGGAACTGTTTTACGCGCTCATACGATGCCAGGTCGCAAGATAACTCTTCGAGCTCCTCTTCGATTACCTTTCGAACCTTCGGGTTATCGATCAGTATATCGTGGACCCCTATTTCTAATTCTTCCCCGTCTATCTCGGAGCTGTATCTTTCAAGATCAGGAACTATCAGAGCCACAATATACTTTCGTCCGTTCCCGATCAAAACGACTTCCGTGATGAGGGGGCTTTTCTTGAACAGCATTTCGATCGGTTGAGGCGCGATATTTTTCCCTCCAGAAGTGATGATGAGATCCTTTTTCCTGTCGGTAACGTAGAGGAAACCATCCTCGTCGATTGTTCCGACGTCACCGGTGTGAAGCCAGCCGCCTTCCAGGACCTCTTCCGTCTCTTCTTTTTTACCGAAGTACCCGGTCATCACATTTGGACCTCTTACAAGGATCTCTCCATCTGAAGCGGTCTTTACATCAACCCCTGCAATCGGACGACCTACACTGCCAAGCTTCCACTCAGCCGGTGAATTACAGGAAATAACGGGGGATGTCTCGGTGAGTCCGTACCCCTCGTAGACGGGAAGCCCCACAGCGTGAAAGAATCTGGCTATAGTGAGTGGTAATGGCGCTCCTCCGGAGACAAAAAAGCGGATCTTTCCCCCAAATTCATTCCTGAGCCTGGAATAGACGAGCTTGTTCGCCATCTTGAGCTTCAATGGGTTGTCCCGGTCCTTTATTTCATTTCGCAGAAGACTATCCAGATTTCTATGTCCAATATCGACGGACCATTCATATATCTTTCTCTGGAGAATCGGAGCTGTCGACATTTTACCCTTGATATTCTCGTATACTTTCTCGAGGAAGCGGGGAACAGTTATCAACAGGGTCGGAGAAACGGCAATCATGTCATCCTTGAAGGTTTCGAGACTCCCCGCGTACGCGATCCCTCCCCCGGCGTACAGGATCGCGTAGAAACCTGCCATACGTTCCAGTATGTGGCTCAACGGGAGGAAGGAGAGGACCTTGTCTCTCCTGTCGACCGGAATGCGATCCAGAACAGACTCAATATTTGATATGATGTTCAGGTGCGTGAGCACAACACCCTTTGGTGGTCCTGTCGTTCCAGAGGTATAGATGATGGTTGCAGCGTCCCGTGGATCGATTTTCAACGAGAGTTCGGTGTACTGAGCGGGATTTCGCTCCTGCAACAATCTTCCACGTTCATAGACTTTTTCGAACGGTGTGATCGAGTCATTCGTTACCCTATCCGGTTCGATTACAATGATGGTCGGATCTCCGGTGAGCTGATCTGAGATCGCCTGGATTTTCTCTAACTGAGAAAGGTTCGAAACGATAATTATATCGGTGTTCGAATCACGAAGAATATGGAGGATCTGCGGAGGAGGAAGAGTGCTGTAGATGGGCACATTGATGGCCCCGATCGACAGGATGGAAAAATCGGCGACCGCCCACTCGAGCCTGTTCTCGGATAGAAGAGCGACCTTGCTGTTCCTCTTCACTCCCAGGTCAAGAAGGCCAAGCCCGAGACACCTGACCTTTCTGACGAATTCAGCGGTCGAAACAGGCCGGTACTTTCCGCCTTCATTGAAGGCGAACATGTCGTCCCTGGGGTGCCTGTAGAGGCAGTATTCCGGGATTTGATTGAGGGTTGTCAAGGGCATGGAAAAGGATTATTTTTAGGGGCCGATCCAGTCAACTGAAGCTATATTAAGATACAAGAAAATGACGGCGATTTCAACTATCTACAGTAACCGAAAAACTCCGATTGACAAGCGAATGCCTTTATGGTATTATTGCGCTTTCTTGTCAGGATATGGAATTATTATGGAATGTATGGATTATTCTGGATCGGATGACTGTTTTCAGGAGTGGGTGAAGTAGTGGAAGGGGAGAAGAGAGGAAAAATCATCCTCTTTGATATCGACGGTACGATCCTTAACGCGGGTAAGGCTCCCGTTTATGCGATTCTGAGAGCCATGGAGGAGGTTTTCGGAGTAAATGATTTAATGCCGCCAAGGGAAGATTATTCCTTTGCCGGCAAGACCGATCCGGAGATTGTCACGGATATCATGGTTAGAAAGAATTGTCCGGGAGAAAAGATCGAAAGTGGCTTGAAGGAAGTCTTTGAACGGTATATCTTTTACATGAAATCTCTCATGGAGGACAAAAATGACGCCTACCTGCATCCTGGTGCCCTATCTTTGATACGGCGGCTCGATGCCAGAGACGACGTGGTGCTTGGCCTCCTGACGGGGAATATCGAAGAAGGGGCCAAAATTAAGCTCGGTTATTTTGGGCTGGAGCACTATTTTTCTATCGGTGCCTATGGCAGTGATTCTCCTGACCGAGATGAATTGCCTGTGATTTTGCTCGAGAGAGTTAACAGTACCGCTACTGGTGTTCCGTACAGTGGTGATGACGTCGTGATACTCGGTGATAGTGTACATGACATCCGGTGTGCCGGGACGATCGGCGCCACTTCAGTAGCTGTTGCCACAGGAACGACTCCGATGGAAGAGCTGATGGCGGAGAAGCCAGACTATATCTTTAGAGACCTGAGTCAAACAGATCGAGTGTTGGAGACTATTGCCTCTTGACGGCTGAACCAAGGAAAGGTAGTGATCGATCATGACGATGAAAGAAGATGCCCTTCAGTATCATTCATCCGGCAGGAAGGGTAAGATAGAGGTTGTCGCGACAAAACCATGTGTAACTCAGTGGGACCTCTCTCTTGCTTACACCCCTGGTGTGGCGGAACCATGTCGTAAGATAGAGGCAAAAGCCGATGACGCGTACATGTATACAGCCAAGGGAAACCTGGTAGCAGTGATCACCAATGGAACGGCGGTCCTCGGACTCGGTGACATCGGTCCCGTTGCGAGTAAGCCTGTTATGGAGGGGAAAGGGGTGCTTTTCAAACGTTTTGCCGACATCGATGTCTTCGACCTCGAGGTCAATGCAGGTAGTCAGGAGGAGTTTGTTGGTATCGTAAAGAGCCTGGAGCCTACATTTGGCGGGATCAACCTGGAAGATATCAAGGCACCGGAGTGTTTTTACATCGAGGAGCGTCTCATTGAGGAGATGGATATCCCGGTTTTCCATGACGACCAGCATGGTACGGCCATTATCTCTGGAGCAGCCCTGCTCAACGCGCTCGAAATTACCGGTAAAGACATCGGAAAGATCAAAGTTGTATATAGTGGTGCGGGTGCCGCGGGAATAGCATGTGTGGCTCTTTATATCAGCCTCGGCGTCAAACCGGAGAATGTTGTTCTGTGTGACAGTCTCGGTGTGATCTATAAAGGGCGCACCGAGAAAATGAACCCGTATAAAGAGAGGTACGCTGTCGAGACCGGCATGCGGACGCTCGAAGAGGCCATGGAAGGTGCGGACGTCTTTGTCGGAGTTTCGGTTGCCGACCTGGTGACGAAAGATATGGTCCGTTCGATGAATGACAAGCCAATTGTATTCGCCATGGCCAATCCGGATCCTGAAATCACCTATGAGGATGCCAGAGCTGCAAGGGACGACCTTATCATTGCAACCGGTCGCTCCGACTATCCAAACCAGGTGAACAATGTCCTTGGTTTCCCCTTTATTTTCCGCGGTGCTCTCGACGTCAGGGCCAGCGCAATCAACGATGAGATGAAGATCGCGGCGGTAAAAGCCCTTGCGGACCTCGCGAAGGAAGATGTACCTGACACGGTATCTAGAGCCTACGGTGACAGGGATCTCCAGTTCGGTCCAGAATATATTATCCCGAAGCCCTTTGATCCCCGGGTGTTGACCTGGGAGGCACCGGCCGTAGCGAAGGCGGCAATGGAGAGCGGTGTCGCAAGGTTTGAGATCGACCTCGACGAGTACAAGGACGAGTTAGAGGCCAGGCTTGGGAAGTCGAGAGAGGTAATGAGAAAGGTCATTCATAAGGCTCGGCGGTCTCCGAAGAAGATAGTCTATTCGGAAGGAGATCAGGACAAGATCCTGAAGGCCTGCCAGATCGTGATCGATGAGGGTATCGCGAAACCTGTCCTCCTGGGCGATGAGAAAGAGATCAAGGAGAGGATTGACAACCTCGGCCTCGATCTGGCCGAGGTGCCCATTATTCGACCGAAGAACTCGTCTAAGTACGATAAATATGTCAATGACCTCTACCAGTCCAGGAGGCGGAAGGGGATCACCCTGCAGGAGGCGGAGGACATGCTGAAGAACAGGACCGTATTTGGTTCCATGATGGTAAAAATGGGGGATGCGGACGGCTTGATATCCGGCTTGACCCATCATTATCCAGACACCATCAGACCTGCCCTGCAGGTGGTCGGGATCAGAGACGATTTGACACGGGTCTCAGGTGTTTACATGATGGTCTTCAAGAAGGAGATCTACTTCTTTGCTGACGCAACCGTTAACATCAATCCTACCGCCGAAGAACTGGCCGAGATTGCGATCTGCTGTGCGGATACCGCTCGCCGTTTCGATATCGAGCCCAGGATCGCGATGCTCTCCTTCTCAAATTTCGGAAGTACGCGCCACGAGTTCTCCGATAAGGTGGCCAGAGCGACCAAAATCGCAAAAAATATGCGCCCTGACTTCCTGATCGATGGAGAAATGCAGGCAGACACGGCTGTGGTACCCGAAATCGTTCAAGAAACATATCCCTTCTGTTCTCTCAGTAAAGGCGCCAATGTCCTGATCTTCCCGGATCTTCAGTCAGGGAACATTGCATACAAGTTGCTGACGCGCCTGGGGGGTGCCGAGGCGATCGGTCCCATTCTGATGGGGATGAGAAAACCGGTCCATGTCCTTCAGAGGGGATGCGACGTGACCGATATAGTCAACATGACGGCCATCGCCGTTGTAGATGCCCAGGAATGCGGGAGGAAGGAAAAGAATTAAACCCGATTCCCGAAAGCGTCGGGAAATGAGAGAAGGGGGGTCTTCAACCTGAAAATCCCCCTTCGTTTCGTTCTCAACTTTTTCAGAGCTTTACCGGTCTCGAAGGTCTCGAGATCAGGCGCTCCTTTTTTTCGCGCTCAACTGACTCGTATCGACACCAAGTTCTTCGAGTCGCTTGTCGATTAATATATCGACAAGACCCTCAAGTTTGTTCAACACATCCTGGGCATCGATCCGGTCCAGAACCTCTTCCGGACGGATATTTTCTGCGCGATGCTGGTAGATGTACTTCTCGCCCTCACCCGTCAGGAGCCAGTTAATGTTGATGTTTTTTATGCGCGCCAGCTTATCCAACAAGGTGTAGGATTTCGGGACGAAACCCCTTTCATACCTGTTGATATGCTGTTGCGCATATCCAATCTCTTTTGCCAGACGATTCTGCGATACACCACCCCTCGCGTCTTCCAATCGCTTGGCGACTTCGCTCTTAAAAGACTCACTCATTTTTTGACCTCCGATGAAGTTTAGGTCTTGAGCCGGCGCTCTAAGCGCGCCTGTTAGCACTGGTTGAATAACGGAGCACAATGATGTATTATAACATTTTTGGATGATAATATCAATAAAAAAGATCAAATTGTTTTCAAATCGATTCGAATTTATCCTGTAAGATATATTAACCCACTTGACAACGCTTGTTCCTTTATATAGTATGCCTCAAAACTAACCCAATAAAAGGGCATCTTTTTTTACCCCTTTTCATACATACTTCGGTGTGTCCGATGGTCCAAGAGATCATTAAAAATTATCGAAAGTCATTGCTCTTCCTTTCCTTGCCGTTATTTCTCCACTGCGCGCCTTTCCAGATTCAGGTGCGCCACCCGGCTCCCTATTCAGCCATAGTAGAGGAGATTCCATCCGCCGATCCAACTCTTCTGGAGGACAGGATAATTGTCATTGATCCCGGGCATGGATATGGCTTATCGGGGGCAATTGGTGAAAACGGTATCAGGGAAGCCGACGTGAACATGTGGGTCTCACTCTATCTGGCAGAAATGCTGAGGGAATATGGCGCAAAAGTTATTTTGACGAGAGCAGGTGAGGAAGTTGAGGTGTCTGATGAAGGCGAAGCCCTCAGGGAAAATTTGAAGAGTAGGGTAGATCTTGCCAATTTGCTGGAAGCTGACCTCTTTCTTTCGGTTCACCACAATTCTTCTCTTTATCAGGGAGAGCGCTACAACGCGATTGAGACCTATTACAAAATGGGTGAGGAGGGTCCTTCCCTTGAAGTCGCTCGAGCTATCCATGAACATTTATCCAGGAATTTGGGGATAGATGATAATTTCCTCCTCCCGGGCAATTACTATTTACTTCGAAACAGTGAACGACCTGTTGTTCTCGGAGAGGCGTCCTACATATCCAATTCATCGATGGCCAGGATATTACGAAAGACCGAAAAATTGCATCTGGAGGCACAGGCCTACCTCCTTGGGATCCTTGATTATTTCTCGAGAGGGAGACCTTTGATCCGTCCACTTTTCCCTAGGGAAGATACAGTTTATTACTCAAGACCTTTTCTGGAGGCAACACTCATACCAGGAGATGGCAATTCCCCGATCGATGCTTCTTCGATTTCTCTTACCCACAATGGAGAACGGGTCAGCCCAGACCAGTTTCATTTTGACGGTGAGATATTTAGATATCTCCCCTCTACTCCTCTCGGAAGTGGTCACAACAATTTTGAGCTCCGTGTCCGGAACTTGAAGGGTAATTCAGCCATTCCGTTGCGTTTTTCGCTGGTAGTGATCCTGCCGGCGGCGACGATTGACTTGAGGGTGAAACCCGAAGTGATCCTGTCGGGTGGAAGAAGCCTCGCCATGATCGAGGCCTTTGTCAGGGACGAAACCGGGAGTCCGGTAGTAGATGGAAAGAATGTGGAGTTCAGGATCGGTGGGCCGGATGGAGGTATCTGGATCGAGCAGACATCGGCAGGCAGAGCAAGTCTTCTTTATGAAGCAAAGGGGAGTGGCAGAGTCTCAATAAAAGCGGACTGCGATGGGATTGGAGACGAGAAGGTCCTCTCCGCGGTGAGGGGATCGATCAGCCAGGCGATAATTATCCTCAAAGACAGGAAAACGGATGAGCCGATCCGTAACGCTACGGTAACCCTGGACGGTGGGGACAAATCATACACCTCATCGACATCTCCGGAGGGTTATGCAATCTTCTCTACATCCCTGGAAGGATCGTACACCCTGACAACACGGAAACAGGGTTATCAGGCATATTCGGAGATGGTCGAGATGAGGCGAGGGGAGGTTGCCAGGATAGACCTCGGCCTGAACCCCGTGCAGGATGGGGTCCTGACGGGTAAAGTAGTAGTAGTCGATGCAGATCATGTCCGAAGTGCCGACCCTATGGTCCAGGGATACAGGCTTTCAGATCTTAACCTCATGGTGGCGAACCGGCTCCGTGACCTTCTCGAGGCCTCGGGCTCAGAAGTCGTGATGGTTCGTGAAGGTGATGTTCCCCTTTCACCTGTGCACCGTGTTGTGAAATCTGACTCGGGAGGCGCCGATGTGCATTTTGTTCTTCGTCATTCTCCGAGCACCAAAGGGCAAGGCGTTCAGATATCACATTACCCGGGTTCACTATCCGGGGAGAGACTGGCCGGTCTGCTTCGAGAGGAGATAGGGCATTTCATAAGTGGGAAAGTAGGTCTTAAGGAGGAGGCCTCCACTGTGTTGAGGCATACATCCAGCCCTACCGTGGCTGTTAATGCGCGGATTGGAATGGAGGATGGTGAGGGGGGGATCTCGGTCGAACGCTTCATACTGCTGGAGACCAATGCGATCTATAACTCCCTGTTACGATTCTTCGGAGTCCCGGAGGAGGATCGATTCGAGCTGAGAGGTGTGGTCCTCGATGATGCCGGCCAACCGGTCAGTGACGCTCTCGTGGTCGTCGATGGTGCCCTGACCCTGAGGACGGACGAGGACGGTAAATTTTATCTTCGGCTCCTTGATGCGGGCTTTCATCATCTCCACACCGTTGCCGAGGGATTCCTGGCTGATGATCACGATCTGTTCACCGGGATAGAGGGATCTGATGGCGTTCAGATCGTCCTGGAAAGAGGAGCAGGGTAGGGATAATGTGTGACGTGGCTTTAATGAATGAAAGTTTTGACAAGGCGGATTCATAATGCTACTGTTCTTTGTCCGAAATTATGTCGGGGACAAGTAAAACATTACTCTTGACAAACAGTTTGAGCTTGTATATTATATCAATGCTTCCTTATTATGGGGAGTTATTGCTCTTTGAAAATTTGTGTGCTAAGCCGACTTTTTGAGCCCTTGACATGGGCCTTCTGTAATATGGAGGCCACCCATGAATAAAGCTATCCAACAGGATAGTTAAGAATTTTTTATGGAGAGTTTGATCCTGGCTCAGAACAAACGTTAGCGGCGTGCTTCATACATGCAAGTCGTACGAGAAAGTTTCCTTCGGGAAGCGAGTAAAGTGGCGAACTGGTGAGTAACACGTGAGCAACCTGCCTCGAAGTTCGGGATAACCTTGAGAAATTGGGGCTAATACCGGATGTGGTTCGAATGACTCATGTCGATCGAATTAAAGATTGCCTCTCCCTGGAAGTAATCGCTTCGAGATGGCCTCGCGGCCTATTAGCTTGTTGGTGAGGTAACGGCTCACCAAGGCGACGATGGGTAGCCGGCCTGAGAGGGTGTACGGCCACATTGGGACTGAGATACGGCCCAAACTCCTACGGGAGGCAGCAGTAGGGAATATTGCGCAATGGGCGAAAGCCTGACGCAGCAACGCCGCGTGAGCGATGAAGGCCTTCGGGTCGTAAAGCTCTGTCAGGTGAGAAGAAACCTTTGTAAGCTAATAACTTATAGAGCTGACAGTATCACCAGAGGAAGCTCCGGCTAACTCCGTGCCAGCAGCCGCGGTAAT
>CAYTWO010000055.1:0-15096 GCA_964442125.1 uncultured Gemmatimonadota bacterium | reverse complement strand
AATCTGGATAGCCAGTGTACCCGGAGGTCCAGATTCCGGACAAGCCGGAATGACGAAGCGCCGGACAAGCCGGAATGACGAAGCGCCGGACAAGCCGGAATGACAGGCTTCGATAGACTTTTAGCTCATGCGCATCTACTTATGATGCTATCTATAGTTACACAAGATGCAGGCTGCGTTGCCGGAGCACTCGGATTAAATATCCAGGACACACTGCAACGTTATCAGTTCACCCTCCTCGTGCAGCTCGAGACCGAAGTACGTCGCCGCTTTGACCTCTGTCTTGAGCTCATGTCGAGACGCATCGATCTCTTCACCGCGAACGATTCCCATAACGACATGATCCTCTTTACCCGCCCGGATATCAGTGATCTCCACGATAGAAAAAATGGTCTCTTTTCTCCCGACAAGGCTGATGATCTCGTTCAGGTACTCGACGAAGAGGGACTCGACGCTGTCAGCGCGGCATTCGAACGAGTAGGTCCGCAATGGTCTGATTGTTTTGGGATCAGCCATCAGGTTGAGGAGTGCTCGACCTCCTTCCTCAAAGGCCTCTTTCATACCTTTTCCTGTACAACGGATGCCGATATCAGCGTCATGGTCGAGATAGGAGTAGCTCATTATCGGTTCAAGACCTCTTTTATCAAATGTGAAGTAATGCTATAATAATATAGTCCATTTGGAGAGATATGGCATAGTTCTTCCTGAGAATTCTTTCGTCACCAATAGGAGGATATTGACAGATGTATGACGTTATCATTGTAGGAGGAGGACCTTCGGGAATCTTTTCAGCCATTGGTCTGTTGGAGAGGGGCGAAGGGGACATCCTGATTCTGGAGCAGGGGAAGGATATAGAAGACAGGGAGCGGGATGGAGATTCTCTTCTCCATGGCTGGGGTGGTGCCGGAGCTTTCAGCGATGGTAAGCTCACTCTTTCGACAGAGGTCGGTGGTATCCTGCTCGAGTACTTCTCGGAGGATGAACTCTTGAGACTCCTTAACGAGGTCGATGAGAGGTACCTGGAATGTGGAGCACCGGATGAGATCCATGGCGACGACCCGACAGCGATGCGTGCGCTGGAAGAAAAATCCAAGAAGGTGGGTATAAGACTCATCAAAATGATCGTCCGGCACATGGGGACGGAGCGTTGTCTCGAAGTACTCAAGAGGTTCAGGGAAAACCTTGATGGTAAGGTGGAGGTCCGGGTGGAGACCCCTGTCAGTGAGATTGTTGTGAAGAACGGCAGGGTGAAAGGTGTGAAGCTGGAAGGCGGGGAGTGTATCGACGCGAAGGCGGTTGTCCTGGCTCCGGGGAGATCGGGCAGCGCATGGGTGAGAGAAGAAGCGCAGAGGATCGGTATCTCGACTGTTCCAAGTCCCATCGACCTGGGTGTCAGGGTCGAAGTGCCCGCGGCCGTGTTAAAGGAGATCACGGATGTGACCTACGAGTCCAAGTTGATCTATTATTCCAGATCGTTCGATGACAAGGTCCGGACGTTCTGCATGAACCCATTTGGCGAGGTAGTGACAGAAGTCCTCGATGACGTGGTGACCGTCAATGGACATTCTTATGCCGACAGGAAGACCGAGAATACCAATTTCGCCATTCTCGTCAGCACTACATTCACAGAACCGTTTGACAACCCGATCAGTTACGGGCGGTACATAGCAAGACTGGCCAACTTCCTGGGGAATGGTGTGATCATCCAGAGGCTGGGTGACCTCCTGTCAGGACGTCGATCCACCCCCGAGAGGATCACGAGGAGTATTGTGCAGCCTACGCTCCGGCAGGCTACTCCCGGTGATCTCAGTTTTGTCCTGCCTTACAGATACCTCAAGGATATTATGGAGATGCTGGAGGCGCTCGACCACCTTGCTTCCGGGATCTATTCGCGCAACACACTCCTTTACGGCGTCGAGGTCAAATTTTACTCCAACCGGCTGCGGCTGTCCAGATGCTTTGAGACCGAAGTGGAGGACCTTTTCGCGGTGGGCGATGGTGCGGGAGTTACGCGAGGTCTGCTTCAGGCGAGTTGCAGTGGTCTGGTTGCCGGTCGTGAGATTGCCAGGCGACTCAGGGACTAGGTGAGCGCTCGAAACACTTGACATTTATCTTCGTAATCCAGTATACTTAGTGTTCCTTTTGACCATTTTAATAACGAGCATTTGATTTTGAAGGGTCGTCCTACTCTTGGGCGCAACTGTTGAAGATACTCCGGAAGAGATTCCGGTTCGGCTTGAGAAAAATTGTAGAGGGATACAAGGGAGAGGTGTATCTTATCAATTGAGATAACCTCTCCCTGCTTTATTCCTGAACACCGTGGAGTATTTCTTATATAGCTGGTATTTGAACTGAAGAGAGCAACCTGTTTGATGTTCCGCTCATCGTGATTTTCATGCAGTTGGTGGCTCTCTTTTTTGTCTAAGTTGAGATTTCGTCGAGGATACGAACAGGGTAATGGTCAAAACAGGATAGAGGTGGACAAGGTGAAATATTGGAGAAAGCCTTTAGACGCGGCAAAAGTCAAACTACCGCTCGGAAAGATACACGTCAAGGAAGATCGGTGCAAGGGATGTACATTTTGTGTGGAGTATTGTCCAAGGGATGTCTTGATCATGGCAGATGAATTCAATAACAAAGGCTATCACTACCCCTATGCCATAAACCCTGATGAATGCGTGGACTGTAAGCTCTGCCAGAGAATATGCCCCGAGTTCTCTATATTTTGCCTGTCTCTCAATGGCGGGGGGGATAAAGCATGAAGGGTGCCGTCAAAGAGAAAAAGAAGGCTGTCGGTAAGAGACAGTCGAAGGGCAGGGTCAGCGAGAGGGAATACTTCTGGAACGGAGATATCGCCTGCGCTGAGGGTGCGATTGTGGCGGGGTGCCGTTTTTTTGGCGGTTATCCAATTACGCCTGCCACCGAGGTAGCCGAACGAGTGGCTGTAAGGTTCAAGGACGTAGGCGGGACCTTTATCCAGATGGAAGACGAGATGGCCTCGATGAACTCCATTCTCGGAGCGTCATGGGGAGGTGTAAAATCAATGACCTCGACCTCCGGTCCTGGTTTCAGCCTTATGATGGAGAATCTCGGACTGGGTATCATGATGGAGACCCCCTGTGTCGTCGTCAATGTGCAGAGAGGAGGACCCTCGACAGGACTTCCTACTCTCGTTGGGCAAGCCGATGTCATGCAGGCTAAATGGGGTTCACACGGAGATTACGAGATCATAGCCCTCGCTCCCGCCTCTCCACAGGAATTTTTTGACCTCACAATACAAGCGTTCAACCTGTCTGAAAAATACAGGACGCCAGTCATTATCCTGGCCGATGAGGTCGTCGGTCATATGACCGAAAAGGTGATCGTCCCGCCTCCTAATCAGATCGAGATCATCGACCGTGAAAAGCCGGTAGAATCAACGGAAACCTATAACCCTTTCTGCTTCGACGGTGGGGAAATCCATCCGATGGCTGTCGCTGGAGAGGGATACAGGTTTCACGTCACAGGTCTTACCCACGACGAACGTGGATATCCGGCGATGAATGCCGAAACTCAGGACATTCTGGTGAACCATCTGATCGCTAAGATCAAGAATAATGTCGACGATATCATAGATCTCGAGGAGACTTATCTCCATGGCGCCAAGGTGGTTGTGATCTCGTACGGGATTTCGGCGAGGTTGTCGATGGACGTGGTCGAAGAAGCGCGTCGTAAGGGGATCAAGGTTGGTATGATCAAGATGAGAACGGTATGGCCTTTTCCAGAGGAAAAGATACGGACACTCGCACGCAGACTAAAGGCGTTTGTTGTCCCGGAGATCAACATGGGGCAGATAGCGCTCGAAGTGGAACGATGCGCTGCCGGAAAGGCGAAGACGATACCGGTAACACACGCCGGCGGTCACGTTCACGACGCGAGGGATATACTAAAGGCAATTGAGAAGGGAGCCGGATAGGAAATGAATCAGGAAGTGAAACTGAAGGACATGGAACCGGGTTTAGACGTGGACTCGATGCCGGAACACCCCTATGACCCGCTTCTGCGAGTGGAGAGAATCCCGCATGTCTGGTGCCCCGGCTGCGGGATCGGTACAGCTATGTCGTCTTTCATCATGGCGTTGAATCGATGTGAGATCTCTCATGACATGGTCTCGGTCGTCTCGGGAATCGGCTGCACCGGTAGGGTAGCGGGTTATGTGAATCTCGATTCCTTCCACACGACCCACGGCAGGGCGATCCCCTTCGCAACGGGGCTCAAGCTGGCGAAACCGGACCTGAAAGTGGTCGTCTTCAGCGGGGATGGAGATCTCATAGCGATCGGTGGTAATCACTTCATTCACGCGGCGAGGCGAAACATCGATATTACTGTCATCTGCGTGAACAACTTTATTTACGGGATGACAGGTGGACAGGTTGCACCAACGACACCTGTCACTGCGACGAGTACGACATCACCCTACGGCAATGAGGAACCACCGTTCAATCTCTCTCATCTCGCAGCGGCCAGCGGCGCGGTCTATGTCGCCAGGTGGACGACCCTTCATTTCAAGAGGCTGGAGAAGTCCATTTTCGAAGCCCTTAACCACCCTGGCTTTACGTTCATCGAGGTGATTTCCCCTTGTCCTACCGTCTACGGCAGGAGAAACAAGATGGGTGACGGAGTCAGAATGCTCCAGCAGTTCGCGGATCGATGCGAGATCGTTCATGGTGCCGATACCTCGGATATTGATATCAGCATGAAAGGAAAGATCATCGTCGGAAAATTCATTGATAAGGATAAGACCCCATTCCCAGCAGGTTCCGGGGGTAACGGTAATAAGACGAAAGGTGATGGAGAATGATACGCCGTGAGATAAAGGTCGGTGGTTTCGGGGGCCAGGGTATCATATTGTCGGGATACATCATCGGCAAAGCCGTGTCTCTCTTCGACAGGAAGAAGTCCGCGCTGACCCAGGCCTATGGTCCGGAAGCGAGGGGAGGTGCCTGCAGCGCTGAACTAGTCGTAGCCGATGAGGAGATACACAACCCATTTTTCAAGGCTGCGGACATCATGATGCTGATGTCTCAGGAATCGTTTAATCGTTTCTCGCCGAACATAAAAAAGGGTGGGATTCTGCTGATCGATACGGACCTTGTAGATCCTCAAGGTTTACCGGGGAAATCGAAGCTATATTCCATTCCCGCGACGAAGATAGCCGAAGACCTGGGAAAGAGGATCGTCGCCAACATCGTTATGCTCGGTTTCTTTACATCGATGTCCGATGTCGTGTCGAAGAAAGGGATGGAGGAAGCGATAAAGACATCGGTTCCCAGGGGAACGGAAGAGCTCAATCTGAGGGCATTTCTGTCAGGATACGATTACGGGGTCTCGATCTTGAAAGACAAAGGTAAGGGGGGATCCGGAGGGTAAGAGATGGTGAACTCGTGCTTAATAATTGGCGGAAACCTCCAGGGTATTCGTGTCGCCCTCGACCTTGCTGAAACGGGACAACAGGTCTATCTCGTGGAGGAAGGGAACTCCCTGGGGACGGACGTCAACCTGGAGGAGGAGATAACAACGACCGGATTATCCCGCCACGATGTCGTTCCCATGCTTCTCAAGGCGATATCTCATCCCCGTATCCAGGTCTTGACGGGATCGCAGCTGGTAGAACTCAAGGGGCGGGCGGGTGGATTCAAGGCAAGGGTGGCACGTTCGCCCCAGTATATAATGGAAGAGATCTGTAAGGGTTGTGGTGTCTGTATAGACGCGTGCCCTGTTGTCCTGGACGGAACTCACGGGATTGATTCAAAAGAACGGAAAGCGATCGATTTTGCCTCACACTTCTCTGTTCCATTCGTTCCGAACATTGTCAAGGAGAGAAGGGCGCCGTGCGTCGAGACATGCCCGGCCCACATCAATATCCAGGGATATATAGCCCTCGTCTCGAAAGGGAAATTCAAGGAAGCGTATGATCTCATCCGCGAGACCATCCCATTTCCGTCTATCTGTGGCAGGGTCTGTTTCCATCCCTGCGAGTTTCAATGCAACAGGAGCGACGTGGACGAGCCGATCGCGATCAATAACATCAAGCGGTTCGTCAGTGACTATGTCTATCAGGAAGATCTCCTCGAACCTCCCGAGACCCTCAAGCCTAAGGGCTCCAGGGTCGCGATAATCGGTTCGGGACCGGCGGGGTTGACCGCAGCCCACGACTTGATCCGGATGGGCTACCGCCCGACGGTATTCGAGGCCCTGTCAAAAACGGGAGGTATGCTCAGGGTCGGTATCGTCTCCTATCGCCTTCCCCGTGACATCCTCGACAGGGAAATCAATGATCTCGTGAAGATGGGCGTTGAGATCAGGACCAATTGCAGGATCGGAAAGGATATTTCGATAGAGGGTCTCTTTTCCAGGGGCTATAAGGCAGTGTTTATGTCAACAGGCGCCCACGGAGCGAGAAAACTCGGAATAGAAGGTGAGAAACTGAAGGGGGTCATCGATGGAGTTACCTTCCTGCGGGAGATAAGTCTGAAGGGAAAATATAAGCTCGAGAAGGATATCATCGTCATTGGGGGAGGTAACGTCGCTCTGGATTGTGCCAGAACAGCCAAGCGCGTCGGAGCGAAGACCGTCAAGGTCGTCTGCCTCGAGTCGAGGGAAGAGATGCCGTCGCATTCCTGGGAGATCGAGGAAGCCCTGGAAGAGGGAATTATCCTGAAACCCTCCCTGGGTCCCAAGAGGATCCTGGGGAAAGACGGACGTGTCACAGGCTTGGAGACACTCAAAGTCAAGCACGTCTTCGATGAGGAAGGGAGATTCAATCCCGCCTTTTATGAGGGTACAGAGGGCAAGGTGAAAGGAAACAGCATCATCGTAGCCATCGGTCAGGTAGCGGAAGACTCCTATATCAAGGGTGTGAAAGGCGTCGATTTCGATGACAGGGGGCATCTGGAGATCGACCGGAAGACGCTGATGACAACCAGGCCAGGCCTGTTTGCCGGAGGCGACCTGATCACGGGACCACTATCGGTCATCGAAGCGATCGCGTCTGGTAAGAGGGTGGCGTTGTCCATTGACAGATATATTCGGAACGATAAGGAAGACATGCCGGAGTGGGATCCGGTGAGAGGAGGTAGCGAGCGTAAGTTCGAAGTCCCCAAGGGGTTAAAAAAGGCAAAGCGTGCGCAGCCCGACCGGTTGGAGCCGAGGAAGAGGGTGAAGGGATTCGAGGAGGTCGAACAGACTTTTTCTGCTGAAACTGCCGTCGAAGAGGCGAGTCGCTGCCTCAATTGTGGTTCTTGCAGTGAATGTATGGAGTGCGTCAGGGTCTGTGAGATCCTAAACGCGGTCGATCACGACCGGTACGCCGAGGAAGTAGAGATAAAGGCGTCTAACGTCGTCCTCGCGGTCAATAGCGGTTCGAGTCAAAGGGACTGGAGCTCGAAGGACAAAGCTGATTTCTATTCACTCCTCGACCTGGAACTGGATAATAAGGGGAATCCCGAACAGCCCCGGATGTGGGAGGGGAGCCTCGAGTCGAGCAGAACAGGGGTCTACGTCTCCGCGCTGCCGGGTAAGAAGAAAGACTATTATCGAGAGATGGTCGCTGCCTCGGCTATCACGAGCGAGCTTGCGGAGAGAACAGGCAGGATAGGGCGGATTGAATCGATAAAGCTGATAGAACCTGCAGGGCTGGATCGCCCGGAGAGGGTTGGTCTGTTCGTATGTCGGTGCGGGGGAGGCATCTCGGATTTTGTGGATGTAGATCAGGTAGCGAGTCAGCTTGCAGGTAAGAACCCTGTTGTCTTTTCTGGAACGATCGATTACGCCTGTTCGAACGAGGGGATCGAGGAGATGAAATCGTGTATCCAGAAAGAAGGGATCGATTCTCTGGTCCTTACGGCCTGTTCCTGCTGTTCCCTCGAGCAGATATGCAGCAACTGCTCTCATCAGCGTGTCAGGCAAAAAGAGGAGGTATTGGGACGCCTCGACTTGCCGAGAGAACGTATCGAACTCGTCAACATACGCGAGCATAGCGCCTGGGTCCACGCCGGAGACCGGACTGCCGCGACTGAAAAGGCCATACAGATAGGCGCCGCCGGTTTGATGAATCTGACCGGGAGGGAACATGTAAGCGCTAGCAAGGTCAGGGAGATCGGTAAACGGGTTACTGTTATCGGTGAAGGGGAGATTGCGTGTTCATGTGCCGAATCTCTTATTTCGCTCGGCTTTGATGTCCTCCTGGTAATGACCGGCAGATCCGACAGTACGGTGGATATGGGGAGTGTCCAGGACAGAGATATATCTCCTGACAGGGTAGTCATTGCGGATAAGATCACAGAAATCAACGGGGGGATAGGGTCCTTTTCGGTCAGATATTCGAGAAATGAAACCGAGAACCAGATCATCAGTGACTTTGTCGTCATGGCTGATGACAGGGGGGAAAAGGGGAAAAAAACCGGAAAGCCGACAAGGTTCTCCATACTGGAACCTTTCAGCGACAGGAGGAGAGGCCTTTTCCGGGCGACTGGAAAGGGTAAGAAAGACAAATCCTGGAACACCATGGTGGGAAGAGCCCTTGCCATGCGCGTCTTTGTAGAGAGGGGACCGGGTCTTCTCATGGAGACCAGCTGGGCACCCACGGTGGACGAGTACTGGTGCAGAGGGTGCGGGACATGCGCGGAAGTCTGTCCCTTTGAAGCATGCGAGCTTGTAGGGCTCGATCGCTCGGTCGATGTATCAAGGGTTGACGCATTGAGATGCAGGGGATGCGAGCTTTGCGTCCTGCACTGTCCGACGGGTGCGATGCGATCGGGTTATTTTGACGAAAAGAACCTGGACCGTATGCTCGAGTCGATCATGGATGAATCGAACGGTTCTTCCGGAGAAGGAAAGAAGGTCCTGATCTTTGCCTGTCACTGGTGCCACTATGGTGGAGCCGGTATCGGCGAGAGGGGACATAGCGATTATCCTCCAGGAGTAAAGCTGATTCGCATGACCTGTACGGGTCGAATTGGTCCGAATTTCGTATTGAAGGCATTTCAATCTGGTGCCGACGGGGTGATGGTGATGGGATGTCCCGATGGGGATTGCCATTACATCGATGGAAACCGGGACTATCACGAGAGAGAAGAGATTGTCATCGACCTTATGGAGACAATGGGAGTGCCGTCTTCCCGATACAGAACGATGTGGATTTCACCCGATAAGGGTGAGGAATTCATCCGGACCGTAAGGGAGTTTGTGGAGGGACTGGGAGGAAAATCCTTATGAGCCAGGACTTCAGCAAAGTGATCGAAGATACAAGGGTCTTCCATTGCATGGATTGCGGCAAATGTACCTCGGTCTGTCCTGTATCATTACGAAACAACGACTTTTCACCGAGGAAAACGGTGATCATGGCCGTTCACGGCGGTGAGCAAAAGCTCGTTGAGGATGAACTGGCCTGGAACTGCCTGACCTGCAATATGTGTACGATCCGTTGTCCGATGGGAGTGGAATTTATCGATTTTATAAAGGAGATCAGGGACAGGTCCTATGTTGAGGGAAACAGGGGGAACTGCACTCACGGTTGTACGATCAGGACCTGGGGAGAAATGCAGGCCGGTGAGAACGTGACCCCCAACCGTCTTGGCTGGTTGACAAAGGATTTGAAGACCTCTGAAGATGGAGAGATCGGTTACTTTGTGGGTTGCCTGCCCATGTACAGCAAATATTTCACGGATCTTGCACCTGATTCTGTCGAGACGGCCCGAAACACGGTCAGTCTCCTCAACTGGCTCGGTATCGAACCCGTTATTATGGGAGATGAGGTCTGTTGCGGACATGATTTTCTCTGGTCCGGTGACCAGGAGACGTTTATGAACCTCGCAAGGCGGAATGCGAAGACGATCAGCGAGAGGGGAATAACGAGGATGATCGTCTCCTGCGCGGAGTGTTTCCGGACCCTGAAGGTCGATTATCAAAAAGACGATGTGGGACTTGCGATAGATGTCGTTCATACATCGGAATTTTTCCTGGAGATGATGACCGAGAGATCCCTCCAGATCAAATCTGTAAAGGGGAACGGAAAGGTCACCTATCACGATCCTTGTCGTCTGTCGAAGCATATGGAAATTACCTCGGCGCCGAGGGAACTTTTGAATCGCGTGGTGGGTTTGGAATTTGTAGAGATGCCTAACAGTGGGACGAGGTCTATCTGCTGTGGGACATCGCTCTGGATGAACTGCAGCTGGATTTCCAAGGATATGCAGATAGCGCGGCTCCGGGAGGCAGTCGACACGGGTTCTCAGACGTTAATAACGACGTGTCCAAAGTGTTTGATACATTTTCGGTGCGCCATGGATGAAAATGGCGATGGCACGGAGATCGAGGTCAAGGACCTCGTCACCCTTCTGGCCGAATCGATCGAGAGATATTAGGAAGTTCTATTTACTTGTGTCGTAAACTCAACGGTTCGATTTTAATTCAGGAGGCGAATCAATGAAAGTCGCTGAAAGTGGAAATGACCCGAGGATAGGCATATTCGTCTGCGCCTGCGGGGGGAACATCAGCCGGGTTATTGACGTAAAGGCGGTAGCCGATTACGCCAGGGGGCTGGAAAATGTGGTTGCTGTCTTCAATAATCAGTATTCCTGCTCGGATCCTGGGCAGAAAGGGATCCAGGAAAATATCCAGGAGCATGGGATCAATAGAGTAGTTGTTGCGGCCTGCTCACCAAAACTTCATGAGCCGACCTTCCGCAACGCATGTGACGAAGTTGGTCTGAATCCTTATCTCTTCGAGATGGCAAACATCAGAGAGCAGGGCTCGTGGGTACATCAGAGCGAACCCGAAGAGGCGACCCAGAGGGCAAAGGAAGCGATCAGGGTAGCCGTCGCCAAGGCGAGCTACCTGCAGCCGCAGGTCGAGATCGAGGTCCCGGTCACGAGGAGCGCCCTGGTAATCGGCGGAGGAATAGCGGGTATCCAGGCGGCACTCGACCTTGCCGATACAGGATATCAGGTCCATTTGGTTGAGAAGCAGGCGTCCATAGGGGGAATAATGGCGCAGCTCGATAAGACGTTCCCTACTATGGACTGCTCTATATGAATACTCGGTCCCAAGATGATGGATGTCGGTCGACATCCCAACATTGAGCTCTACACCCTTTCAGAAGTCGAAGATATCAGCGGCTACATCGGCAACTTCACCGCAAGGATACGCAAGAGGACGAAGTATGTTCGGGAAGAGGACTGTACGGCTTGCAATGACTGTGTCGACGTCTGTCCGGTGACATCACTCAACGAGTATGAGGTAGGGCTCAATTCCCGAAAGGCGATATACATCCCCTTCGCCCAGGCCGTTCCCTCCTCCTATGTCGTGAATATGGACGAATGCCTCGGTAACACCCCTATTGCGTGCGGAAAATGTATAGATGCCTGCCCGAAAGAGTGTATAGATTTCGATATGAATGACGAGGTCTTCAACGTTGATATCGGTACTATTGTCGTGGCCACGGGCATGGACGTTTATGACCCGACGGAACTGGACGAGTATGGATACTCGAGATTCGAGAACGTTGTGACGACCTTTGAATTCGAGAGGCTGATCAATGCTTCAGGACCGACCGAAGGGCACCTCATGAGGATGACCGATCGAGAGGAACCAAGGAGTATCGGCTTCATCCTGTGTGTCGGTTCACGGTCACAGAATCGTGGCAATCCATATTGCTCAAATATCTGCTGCATGAACACGGTTAAGGACACCCTCCTGATCAAGGAGCATTATCCCGACGCCGAAATCAAGGTCTTTTATCAGGATATTCGAGCCTTCGGCAAGGGCTTCGAAGACCTCTACGTGCGGAGCCGGGCCCTCGGAGTCAAGTACATCAGGGGATTGCCCGGTGATGTCGTCGAGGATCAGGTGAGCAAGAATCTGATAGTCACGGTGGAAAATACGTTGACAGGGGAAGTGGAGTCTCATGAACTCGAGATGATCGTCCTCTCAGTGGGGGTGATTCCCCGCGCGGAAAGCGGTCTCGACAGCGTGCTGGCCCTTTCGAAGACCTCTGATGGTTTTTACCAGGAATCCCATCCGAAATTGAAACCGGTCGACGCGCCATCCCAGGGGATCTTTTTCGCCGGTTGCGCGGAGTCTCCCAAGGATGTGAAGGACAGCGTCACCCAGGCATCCGCTTCGGCAGCCAGGGCGGGGATCCTGATGGCTAAAGGGAAGATCAATGTCGAGGCGATCACCGCACTCGTGAACCAGGAGACATGTACATCCTGTGGAGTCTGTGCACGGGTCTGTCCCTACAATGCCATCACGGTCGACACGAAGAAGAAGATCCCAGCCGAGGTCATCGAGGCGGCCTGTATGGGTTGCGGGACCTGCGCGGCTGAGTGTAATTTTTACTCCATTGAGATGAAGCACTTTTCCGACGAACAGCTGATAGCACAGGTCGATGCGGCCACAGAGGTATCACCGGAGAAGAACATCCTTGCGTTCTGCTGTAACTGGTGTTCTTATGCAGGGGCGGATGCAGCTGGAACGTCAAGGCTGCAATACCCTCCAAACCTTCGAGTCATAAGGACCATGTGCAGTGGTCGTGTCGACGAGAAATTCATTTGGCGCGGTTTCGAGCGCGGTTCGCCTCTCGTCTGGGTTACAGGTTGCCACATAGGGGATTGTCACTATATAGACGCTAATCACTGGACCCAGCGACGAGTCGAGAAGATGTGGAGGAGGTTGAAGAAGTATGGTGTGCGGGAGGAACGCCTACA
Source organism: uncultured Gemmatimonadota bacterium (assembly GCA_964442125.1). Taxonomy (GTDB): domain Bacteria; phylum Gemmatimonadota; class CAZMKB01; order CAZMKB01; family CAZNLH01; genus CAYTWO01. The sequence continues at coordinate 2,350 of CAYTWO010000055.1, read as the reverse complement.
GCTCGACTGGATCAGTTCCGCGGAGGGGACAAAGTTCGCCCGGAGGGTGAATGAACTTCAGGACGTCCTTCGGAGTGTCACTCCGGAGGAAATTGAGCGGTCCAAGGAAATCGCTTCGGAGATCATGAAGAAATACACTATAGCGGCTTGATTTCCTTTTGCATACATTGAGGTTCTCTCTCAGGGGATTGCGGGACTTCTCCGAAGAGTGCCGTCATGCGCATTGGGCACATTCTTTGCTATTAGTTTTACCGATTAACCATACCCACCTTTTTCCAGGAACATATTCCATCTGAAAGTGGCAAAAAAGACTGAGAATAAGAAACCACTGGTCCTCATCGTGGAGGACAGGGACGATGACGTCCTTCTCTTGAAGCGAAGACTCGAAAAGAGTTGCAGGATCGAGGTAGCGAAGGACGGGAAAACGGCACTCCAGAGGTGTAATGATATAGATCCGGACCTCATAATGGTTGATCTCATGTTACCCGATATGGATGGTGTCGATCTCCTGCCAAAGGTCATAAAACTGAGACCTCAAACCTCTGTCATCATGATGACGGCTTATGGATCGGAAGAGATCGCTCGTAAGGTCATCAGGCTTGGTGCGAGTGATTATGTAATCAAGCCCCTGGATTTCAAGGGGATCGCCAATCTCGTCAAGACAACCCTCGAAAAACGCAAGCTTGAATTAGAGAAAGGTGACCTCGAGAAAAAGCTGAGGAGTGAAAGGGACTATCTTCAGACAGTTGTAGAGTGCTCTGCCGATGCCATCCTGATGACCGATCTGTCCGGTGTTATAACATTCTTCAGCCGGGGTGCTGAAGCCTTGTTCCAGACACGCAAATCAAAGGTTACCGGCAAGAGTCTCTCGGTATACCTTGCTCGGGGTAAGGCCGAGTCAGACCGGATCATCAAGGAGATCCTTGGCGTAGGGACCGTCAGGAACAAGGGGGTCGATTTTCTCCTCGAAGATGGTAGCCGCATCATTACTTTCCTTTCGGGATCAACATTGAACGATGAAGAGGGAAAAGCGGAAGGGATCCTGTTCGTTATCAAGGATATTACTCAGAACATCAAGCTTGAACGTGAAATTTATGAGAGTAAAACAGAACTCGAGTCTGTCTTTGACTCGATTGTCGATCCGTTGGCGGTAGTCAGCTCGGAGTATACAGTTACGCGCGCCAACATGGCGAGCGCGGAACTCACGGGCATCGATGTCAAGGAAACGATCGGAAAAAAATGCCATGTCATCATGAAGGGATCTGAGGCACGGTGCGAGGTTTGTCCTGTTAGAGAGACTTATCGGACGGGTGCAAGTGCGAGCGCGGAGTTGAGTTCCGAAGAACTCGGTGAGATTTTTACCGTAAACAGCTATCCGATATATGATTTCAAGGGTGATCTCAAGGGAGTCATAGAGCATCGAAAGGTCATTACAGAGCAGAAGAAACTCGAGGAGGAGCGGCGAAGACTCGAGATGGAATTGATGGAAAAACACAAGTTATCATCGATCGGTTCACTCGTACAGGGTATTGCCCACAACCTCAACACACCTCTTGGCGTGATCCTCGGGAGGACCGAACTCCTCAAATCGGAAATCGATGAGATCCTTGGCGATAAAATTCCGCAGCTCCTTCAATCAAATATGGATAATGGATCGACCGATGTCGCCGCAAGCTCGAAAGAGCTCAAGAAGAGCGCGGACAACTGCTTCGATGTAATCCTCAAACAGGTTGAAAATATGAGTAGTATCATCGGGAACATGATGCACAAAAGCCGTCAGGAACAGGACAGCGAGAGGAAAAAGATCAACCTGAACCAGATCCTGGAGGAGGAGCTGACCTTCCTGGAGGCGGACATGCACTTTAAGCATCATATAGAGAAACTGATCGATTTTGACCCTGATCTACCGTATATCGAGGGTGTTTACAGCGATTTCAGCCAATCGTTCATGAATATCATCCGGAACGCTATCGATGCCATGCACAGCGTGGAAAGGAAGGTCCTGACAGTAACAACAAGGCACGATGAGAGTTACGTTTATGTAATCTTCAATGATACAGGTGTAGGAATCAAAGAGGATAACAAGTCGAAGCTCTTCGACCCGTTTTTTACCACAAAGGAGTTCGGCTCAGCGGATGGAGGACCTACGGGTGTGGGTCTGGGACTTCACAGCTGCTATCAACTTCTCAATCCTTACGGTGTATCTTTCGAAGTGGAAAGTGAGCAGGGTAACACGACTTTTGCCATCAAGATCCCTATCCAGACCGCCGGGGATTAACCGGCAACTTACCGCAGGTCCATAAGCCTGACCTTAGTGTTCCGGAACGGGACACAGGTCTCCCGCTTTTTA
>CAYTWO010000054.1:3549-15177 GCA_964442125.1 uncultured Gemmatimonadota bacterium | reverse complement strand
CATTCCGGCTTGTCCGGAAAATGCATAGCGTGCGTTCCCAAAGGATACGCGAGCGAAGTCAGAGATTTCCAATTCCTTACATTTATGCGCTTTCCTACGATGAGTTGAAGGAAAGCGTAAATCGAATCCAAACAGAAATCTACAGGTCATATCACGATAGTGTCAAGAATTCGTTTAAGATTGTTGACGTGATACCGTTGAACAAAAGGCTCGATTCGTGTAAAATATAGGGTGATGGCAAATCGAGAAGAGAAGAAGACACCCGAGACGGTAAGGATCGACCGCTGGCTGTGGGCTGCGAGGTTCTACAAGTCGAGAACTCTTGCCACCAGGGCGTGTGATGGTGGGAAGGTCGATGTCAACGGGAACGGCGTCAAGGCGCACAAGTCAGTCAAACCTGGTGACATGGTCGAGCTCAGCATCGGTGATTGGAGACGCAAGGTAAGGATCCTGCAATTGTCGGAGAAAAGGGGTCCAGCACCCGTCGCCAGCCTCCTCTACGAAGACATGAGCCCACCGCCACCTGCGAAGGACGCGTGGCTCTTCTCAACTCCTCCTCGACGCTCGCAGGGAACCGGAAGACCCACCAAGAAGGAACGGCGACAGCTCCGGAAATTAAAGGGTGACTGAGCTCGAGCGCGGGCTGCTTTTGTATCGCTTTTCGAGATCGAGCAATTTCTTTTTCCGCCAGATTCCCCCACCATAGCCCCTCAAACCGCCATCGTGCTGAATCACCCGATGACAGGGAACCACAATGGCCACGTAGTTCTCTCCGTTTGCCCTGCCGACAGCCCGGACCGCCTGCGGTTTGTCGACCGACCTTGCTATCTCGCCATAGGATCTGGTCTCCCCGTAAGGGATGCGGAGTAATTGTTCCCATACGGCTCTCTGGAAAGGCGTGCCCTTCAGATCGAGCTGAACGGAAAAGGTCTCGAGGGAACCGCTGAAATATGAGCTCAACTCAGTTTCGAGTTGATCAACGAAATCATTGGTCCCATATATCAGTTCGTACCGGTATCGCTTTCGAAGGCGTTGTTTGATCCTGTCCAGAACCCCCCTGTCTTCGAATTCGAGCAGACAGCAACCGCTCCATGTAGCTGCCGCGATCATTGTCCCCAGCGGACCTTTCAACTCTCTATAAACGATTTGATCTATTTGCATCATACCCTCCGGGATGAAGGCCGTACATATCGTAAAGATCGACACGAGGTCTCCCCCTTTCATTATCACAGGCTATTCTCGAAACACGAGGACAGTCTTCTGCTAATCATCCCGATATCTTTTTCGACCCCTAGACTCCAGCGTCTCGACAACCCCCGCCCCTACACTGTCTCCCCAGACATTTACGGTTGTCCGGAACCGGTCGAGGAGCCAGTCAATAGCCAGCAACAATCCAATGCCCTCGATCGGAAGCCCTACTGCCCGCAGGACAATGACCATCGTAACGAGACCCGCTTCTGGAATACCTGCCGCCCCTATAGCTGCCAGCGTGGCTGTCAGGAAGATGACAGCCTGGAGGACCGGGCTCATCGGGATCCCATAGACCTGCGCGATGAACATCGCAGCGACGGCTTCGTATAGAGCGGTACCGTCCATGTTGATGGTGGCGCCGAGAGGAAGGACGAAACTGGATGTCCTGTTCGAGATCTTGTTCTCCTCCTCAACCCCCTGAAGGGTGAGCGGTAGCGTGGCGGAACTCGAGGCAGTCGAAAAGGCGTTCAGAAGGGCCGCCCCAACGCCCTTTACATAGGCGCCCGGACTCCTTCGACCGAGGATCTTCAGGATCAGGGGCAGGACGATGATACCGTGGATCGCCAACCCCAGGATAACGGTGAAACTGTATTTACCCAGCGCTATCAGCTCTGGTATAAAGCCTTCGAACCCACCTGCTTTGCCGATGCGTGCGGCGATCAATCCAAAGATACCGATGGGTGCGACGATCATAATCCAGTGGACGAGCTGCATGACCGCGTCGTTGAGTGTGGAGATCACCTCGATCGTTGTCCGAACACGTTCGCCGAAGACGGACAGTGCGGCACCGAGGAGGAGGGAAAAAATGATCAGCGGGAGGATCTCCATCTGTACCATCGCTTGAAATATATTGCGCGGGATCATTCCCTGTTTCCCGGTCTCCCTGCTGCCGACAAGGACCTCCTCGAGAGTGCTCCCTACATCCCTCTCCTCCTTGCCGCTGAGCCTCCCTGCCAGTGCCAGGGCGATTTCTACCCCCATCCCGTAGAGCCGAAGCTCCGGTTCCGCGGAAACCAGCTCGCCGTCGATCCGTCGAAAGGGCAGGCGAGATCCGTCATCGGCGGTGATGTAGATGGTCCCCTCGCTCTCTAAGCTCTCCCAGAACCTCACTGTGGCGGAATTCTCCGTAATCGACGCGATTACGCCCTGGACACCCTGGTCCCTCAAAATCAGCATGTAACTGTCGTTGTAACGTGTCTTGTCCCAGGCACGGCCCTGAATGACAATCGTCCGGCTCTTCTCACCCTCGATCGAATACGGATAATCAGGATGACTCTCGCCGGGTGAAATACCCGCGCCCGGCCGCGTGATATTGACCAGGACGATCCCGATCACCACGGCGATCCCGGTTGTCATGAGGTAGTAGAGGACTGTCCTCCGCCCGATGGAACCGAGGTTCCGGATGTCGCCGAGACCGGTGATCCCGACGATCATCGACAGAACGACGAGTGGAACCACGATCATCATCAGCGCGTTCAGGAAGAGCTCGCCCAGGATCGAGAACTTCAGGGCAAAATCCGGAAGCCAACCACCCACAACGGTACCGACGATTATGGCGGCGATTATGCCATATATAAGTTGGGATTGTTTTCCATTACTGCTGTTCGAAGGAGTGGGTGGAGGTTTTTGATCGACAGGTTCGGAGAACTGGTTTTTTGTCAACGTTCATGCCTCCTTAGATGCGAGCGCCCGGGTCGGGCAGACCATGACACAGAGCGGTTCGTCCTCACCCTCGCATAGATCACATCGGATCGCCACACTGTGGCCTCGATCGTTCACCCCACCGGTCGTTATTGCTCCAAAAGGGCAGACCATCAGACACATCCAGCACCCCACGCACCTCGACACGTCATGCCGTACGATACCTGTCCCGGAATCCCTGGTTATGCAGCCATTCATGCATGCCTCGAGGCACATCGGATCATCACAGTGACGACACACTCGCTGCCCCTCAAATCTCTCGAAGAGGTCCTGCCAGATCACGATTCCGGACTTCTTCGGAGCGCACGCGCCCCAGCGCCTGACAGAGCAGACAGAGGCACACAGGTTGCATCCCGTACAGAGATCGGGGTTGGCGTATATCCTCCTATTCTTCACCGATCACCTCCATAGCCCTCTCTTCGGGCACCAAACCGTCAGGCGACCAGCCTCGGAGATCGTAATATCGGTCGAGCATCTTCTCGAACTCTTCCCTGTCTATACGGTGTCCTGCGGGCATTCCCTTTGGCATCGGGTCATCGAAGTATCTGCCGGGCAAGGTGTCGTCTTTACGTGTGATCCCTTCACGCATATTGATCAGTCTCTCCAGGTCGACGATCTGTTTCGCGCAATCCTTGAGCTCATCCGTCGAAACTTTCCAGCCTTTGACCGTCTCGATCATTCTCGAGAAATGTTCGTATCCAAGCAGGCTCGGGCTATTGAACCCGTGACAGACGAACTTGCAGATCCCCAGAGAATCTACCACGGCATATATGTTCTCGTGGAAGTAGACCATTTTCTCTTTCGTCTCGTAGGAGGTTGGGTTCGGATCGATCCTGTCCCCGTAGATCTCCTTCAAGAACTTGGACGGGAGATTGAAGATTTCAAGCGTCGGGCGGCTGCGCAGATGGTCTGCTCCGCGCGAAGCTATGGCTATTCCCAGTGCAAAACTCTTGAGGTAGCGGACATCATGTGGATCCGACTGAGGCAATCCCTTGACGGCGATCATGATCCGGTCCGCTTTCTTGCCGTACTGCCCCACTATCCGTGTGCCCTCGGCCAACAGATCTCCCAGTCCCTCACGATCAGCGATCCGAAAGATGAGCTCCTTGATCCGGTCATAATCACCAAATTCGAGTGGACCGTCCGTTTTTTCAGCCGGCAGGAGACCTTCCTGTGATGCCTCGATCGCCCAGGCGATCATGGCGCTCGTCGATGACACGTCCAGACCGATGTCGTTGCATATGTTCTGGAGTTCGATCACTTTCTCCGCGTCGGAGATACCCAAGTTCGCGCCCAGGAGAGCGACGGAGGTATATTCCGGCCCTTCCCCCAACGGCTTGACCGTGTTGCGGTGCCGGCAATGAACGACGCACCCGTAGCATGATAACATCTTTTCCACGTAATCGTGGATATCCTCGGCGTTTAACGTGTCCTCGAATTGATTCTCAGTGCTGTTTTTCGTACGTATGGCGCCGAGATAGTTGCTCACGTCGTAAAGTAGAGGGGTCCCGACACGTCCCAGGGTCGCCGTGATCTTGGATCGCTGTATGTGGTCACGGAGTGCGACAACTTCTTTTGCGAAGCCCGTCGCATCGGCGATCGGAACTCCAGAGTTGCCACGCGCCACTATGGCCTTGATGTTCTTAGAACCCATGACCGCCCCGAGCCCTGCCCTCCCTGCCGCATTCTTCACACCGGTCCTGAGGCAGGCGAACCGGACTCCGTTTTCCCCGGCACGACCGATACACACCGATTCGGTGTCTTTCCCAAAGTCCGCGCGGAGCGCTTGCTGTGTATCATTCGTGTCCAGACCCATATATTTCCCGGCAGACCGTATTTCGACTCTACCGTCCTCCATATAGAGAATTGATGGTTTATCCTCACGACCCGTAATCACAAGCCGGTCCACACCAGCGTACCGCATCTCAGGTCCGAAAAAACCACCGCAGCTCGAATCCCCCAGGACACGTGACTCGGGAGATTTTGCCGTCACGTTGAACCTGCTCGTGTTGGGAAGGCCGGAACCGGTCAGAAGTCCCGTTCCAAGAATCAGGATGTTTTCTGGTGACAGCCCATCGATCCCGGGTTTTAGATACTTGTGCAGGTAGTACATGTTGAGACCCCGGCTCCCGAGAAAACGCCGCACGACCGATTGGGGTGTCTCCTCCACACGTATCTCACCCCGGCTGAGATCGACAAAACAGACGTTCGTAGACTGATCCCTGGCGATCACCATTTCCTCTCCCCCCTCACACGCTCGTCCCATTTCCCCTGATCGAACTTCTTCTCATACCGCTCCTCTGAACCAAGGCTCCCCGGCCAATCGATTTTTCCTTCCATATCATCCCTCGACCTGTCCCTGACAAGATCGAAAAACGCCTTCTTTTCGTGGAGGATATCGTCTTCCAGTCCGGATACATCGACTTTGTCGTTGATCAACCCGAGGAGAATGCCGGCTCTTTCGATCTGACCGATCAGGATCGCTCCTGCAACCCTGCCTCCATGATAAACCAGTTTACGGTAGAGCCTGTTTTCCCGAGCTATGTGGCTTCGAACGTGAAAACTCCCTTCCCGTGGATCGACCAATCCCATTGTCACACTGGGAACGCCCCCGCACTCGATAGAGTTCATCCCGATCGACCCATCATAGGCTTGCCTGCTGCCGGTCATGTTGATCCCCGCGAACCTGCCCTGGATAAAAGCGTTTGGCCAGTTCGCGTTTATGGTGTATCGACCCGTAATCATGTCCGAGAACTCGACGACATCTCCTGCTGCGAAGATGCCGGACTTACTGGTCTCGAGGAATTGATCGACGATAATTCCGTGATTGACCTCGATCCCGGATCCACTCGTCAACTCCATGTTTGGCTCCACACCAGCGGTGATGAGCAGGAGTTGACAGGGGATTTCTCTGCCCCCTTTTACCCGGGCTCCCTTCACCACACCACCTTCTTCAAGGATATTTTCGACGGTGCTGTCCAGGACTACCTCGGTCCCCTCGTCACGCATCGCATCGACAAGGATGTCCGAGCCCTCCGCGTCCATGATCTTCGGCATGACCCTGTCCATCATCTCTACCAGAGTGACCTTTATCCCCCTCGCCTTCAACGCGTACGCGGCCCGCATTCCTATGAGACCCGCCCCAACGACAACGGCACTCTCCACCCCACCAAGCGCCTTCATAATCTGCCGTGTATCATCCAGAGATTGAAAAAAGAAAACCCCTTCCGAGCTTATCCCCTCGATATCCAGCCCTTTCGGTCGACTCCCGGTCGTTATCAACACCTTTTTGAAGGAGACTTCTAAACCCGTGTCTGCCTTTACGGTCATTTTCTCCGGATCGATCGACACTACCTTTTGACCGGCCATAACCCGGACATCAGCCTCTTTGAAAAAATTCCCGGATCTGAAGAGGATTTCCCCCTCGGACAGCTCTCCGGCGACCAGGTGTGCGAGCATGGGCCTCGAATAGATCGTCTCTCCCTCGGCCGTCAGCACCGTACATTCGCCTTTACGGTCACAGGACCGTATACCCTCTATCGCGCTGATTGCTGCGACCGAGTTGCCTACGATCAGATATTTCGTCTCGATATCCAATTATCCTCCGGACAGGGGAGTCAAAATCGTTATTCTATCTCCGTCTCTGATCTCGAAACTCTCGCGCGTATCTCCTGAGATCCTCTCATCGTTGACAAAAATTGCCAGCGTGCTCTGGATAATCTTATCAGGTAACAGGATGTCATCTTCGAGATGGGGATAAGCCTCTAAGAGTTTGTCAACTGCATCACCCAGGCTGCCTCCGGGAAAATTTATCTCGTACCTCTGTTTCTTAATGGCGTCACTGACTCCGGGAAAGATTTCGAAGGTGATCATGGCTTTTTCCTATAGATGATCTTATATCGCTCCGGATCGATCTTTATCCTTCTTTATCCCCTCTGACAATAATTCTTGCCTCCTCGGGGATAGGAGGAGGAACCGGCTCGGCAATCATCTTATTCACCGCGCCAAAGCGAGGGGGGCAGACTTCAAAGCATGTTTCGCATTTTATGCATGTCTCCTGATCGATGACATGGACCTGGTTCTTGCCGCCTGCAATCGCCTCGACAGGGCATTTCCTGAGGCAAATCATACAGGCCTGGCACTTATCCGGATCAATATAGTACGAGGGGACTTCACGTAATAACCTATCTACCTCGTCACTGGTGTAAAGTCCATTATATTCTTCGAGGTTATCAAGATGCAAGGCCAGCTTCTCCCTTTTCACCAACTTAATGTAGGGAATCAGCCTTGAAACTTCTTCGAGTTTGGACTTCAATTCATTTTCGTCTATCCCTTCGCCCTCACCAAGAGGTCCCAACTCCTTCAGCTGCCTGGAAAAGTTATCCACAACTTCGACGAAACGGGTCCCTTCAGCGGCAGAAACCCATTCAAGCCTTAACCTGTCGGGGTTCACCCCCACGTACTCCAGTAATTTTCTGCATAGATACATCAGGCTCAAGGCATCGTAATTTCCGTCCGTGACATAATGGCATTCGCCGGGCCAGCAACCGCCGATAAACACCCCGTCCGTTCCATTGGTGAACGCCCGGAAAATGAATGCCAGGTCGACTCTGCCGGTGCACATGATGCGGATAATCTTGATATGCGTTGGATATTGCAGTCTGGAAACTCCAGCCAGGTCAGCAGCCGAGTATGCTCACCAATTGCACAAAAGACCTAAGATTTTTGGTTTAAACCCGAATCCTGTAACCATTCTTGTCTCATTCCTCCCAAAATCAGTGGACTTTTACAGGGGCTGGAAACGCCGCGTCGATCTGGCGAAGAATCTCTTCATCGGTATAGTGCTTCATTGAAATAGCCCCTGTCGGACACTTTGCGCAACAGAGACCACATCCTTTACACAGGACGGGAATCACGCGAGCCTTTTTGCCCTGTTTCGTATCAACAAACTCGATGGCCCCATACGTACAGGATGTGACACATGCCCCACACGATATACACTTGCCCTCACTCACCTCGCAAACAGCGCCTGACGCCGTGACCGTATCCTGTGAGAGAAGAGTCATAGCCCTGCTGGCCGCTCCATAAGCCTGGCTGATCGTTTCTGATATATGCTTGGGATAGTGAGCCGTCCCGCACAGAAAAATGCCATCCGCGGCAAAGTCAACCGGTCTTAATTTTACATGGGCTTCCTGGAAGAAACCGTCCGGGTTCGTGGACACCTTGAACAATCGGGATACTTCCTTACTTGTTGCTGAAGGGATAACGGCGGCAGCCAAAGCGAGTGAATCGGCATCGATTACGATTTCCTTACGCAGAACAGGATCGGTCACGGTAATCCTCAAGCATCTCTGGCCACCCTTTTCTACCGCTTCCACCCTGGGTTTATCATCCGGCTCATATCGGATGAACTTCACATCCCGGTTCGCCGCTTCGCGGTAATAATCCTCTGCAAACCCATACGTTCTCATGTCCCGATAGATGATGTATATATCCATCTCGGGATTTATCTCTTTCAGTTTCAAGGCGCATGTTATAGCATTACCACAACAAACCCGACTGCAGTAATTTCTGTCTTCCTGTCTGCCACCTACACATTGGATCATCACCAGGCTACGGGAGTCGATCACCCTCGCTTCTCCCCTGGTGATCTTCTCCTCCAGTTCGAGCAGGGTAAACACCCCGTCATCTTTCCCATAAAGGTATTCGGTGGGTTTGTATTCTTCCGCTCCGGTCGCGATGATGGTTATTCCATGATGAATCTCCTGGACCCTTCCACCCAACGTCACGCTGGTTGTGAAATTCCCCACATAGCCGGACGCCTCCGTTATGGTCGCATCAGTGTACACATGAATCAAGGGATGCTGGTACACCTTGCGGGTCAGATCACTCAAATGGGCCTGAACATCCATCCCTTCCAGTGTATAATGGATTCTCAGGGCCATTCCTCCCAGGTCTGAATCCTTTTCCACCAGGTACACCTCAAATCCCTGGTTGGCCAGGCTCAGGGCGCTGGTCATCCCGGCCACGCCTCCTCCGACGACCAACCCCCTCTTGTCGACCGGCAGATCAAATTCCTGTAAAGGTTCTAAAAGAATCGCCCGGGCTACCGACATCCGGAGCAGATCCTTTGCCTTCCGGGTGGCCTCTTCCTTTTCTCGAGAGTGAACCCAGGAGCAATGTTCCCTTATATTCGTAAATTCAAAGTAATACTGATTGATTCCCCCTTCACGAAGCGTGTCCCGGAAAAGCGGCTCATGTGTCTTGGGGGTACAGGCGGAGACAATCACTCGATTGAGTCCCTTTTCCTGGATCGTTTCTGCGATCTGCCGGGCTACATCGGTAGAACACGAAAAGAGATCTTCCTGTGCGTGGACAACGTTGTCCAGGGTATACGCATATTCGACGACCGAAGGGACATCCACCACTCTTCCGATATTGGCTCCACAATGACACACGAAGACACCCACCCTCGGTTCCTCACCGGAGACATCCCTTTCCGGTGGGTATTCCCTTTCTCTGGACAGCTTCCCTCTCCGCTGGGCAAGGAGTTGACCGCAAAGGGCGTCCGCTCCGCTGGCGGTCACAACCGACTCGGGGATGTCGATAGGACCCTGGAAGGCTCCGCTCACAAAAACCCCCGGGCGGGAGGTTGCCATTGGATTGACGGGATCGATTTTACAGAATCCGTAAGAATTGAGTTCGATACCGAACGTATCCGCCAGGTCCTCCACATCATCCGGAGGATTCATCCCGACTGACAATACAACCAGGTCGAATTCCTCTTCCTTTACTCCGTCATCGGTAGTCGAGTATTTTATGGTTACATTCTTGCTTTCTGGCAATTCTTTCCCGATTGACACGTAGCTTCTGATAAATCGAATGTTGGGAAGGTTCTCTGTCCTTTGGTAAAATCGCTCGAAATCCTTGCCGAACGACCGGATATCGTTATGGAATATAGTGGCCTCGACCTCAGGGTCATGGTCTTTCGCCAGGATCACCTGCTTCTGGGTATACGTGCAGCATACGGCTGAACAATAGCTGTTGCCACCCTGGACAATCTCTCTGGAACCGACGCACTGAATCCAGGCCATCTTCTTCGGATGCTTTCCGTCAGAAGGGCGCCTCATCTCACCTTCGTAAGGTCCCGTGGAACATAATATCCGCTCAAAGTCGAGACTGGTTACCACATTCTCCATCGACCCGTAGCCGTAGTCGCCCCTCAGCTCGGGGTCAAATATCTCATAGCCCGGAGACAGAATTATCGCCCCTACCTCTACTTCGAATTTTTCCTCCTTCTGATGAAGATCTATGGCGTTATTCTTACAGGCACCCACACAGATGTTGCATTTCTCGTCCTGGAGGAAAAGGCAGGTATCAGGGTCTATATATGTGACAAGCGGAACGGACTGGGAGAAGTATATATGGGTGCATTTATTCAATGACAGGTTTTGATTGTATTTATCGGGGATTTTAACCGGACAGTATTCGGTACAGATCATACATCCCTTGCAATCCTCTTCTTTGATATACCTGGGCTTCTTCGTCAGGCTGACCTTGAAGTCTCCCGCTTCCCCTTCTACCCTGTCGACCTCGGTATAGGTAAGGATCTCTATATTGGGATGTCTGCTACATTCAATAAACTTGGGGGATTCTATGCACAGGGAGCAGTCGTTGGTGGGAAAGGTCTTGTCGAGCTGGGCCATCTTGCCGCCGATAGCCGGCGATTTGTCGACCAGGTAGACCTTGAAACCCATACTGGCCAGGTCAAGAGATGCCTGGATACCGCTGATCCCGGCACCTACCACCAGGACATCTCCCATGTTACCTTCTTTGATTCCTTCTTCCACTTTCTATCACCCTTATCAAGTTTGATGCAGCCGGATTCGACCGGGTCAGCTATTTCTCATGCCGAGTGTCCAAGTCGCTCCGGGTGTGAATATACCGACAAGCGGTTGCCACGCGCATAACCAACCAGGGCTATGCCCAGATCATGAGCAAGCGAAATAGAGCGCCCTGTCGGCGAGGTCCGCGAAACAATAATCGGAGCCTGCATCCTGGCCGCCTTCAGCAACATCTCGGATGAAATGCGACCGGTGCCCAGCAGCAGTCCATCCCTGGTCGATAGCCCCTTCAATAGACATTCACCCTGGATCTTGTCCAGGGTGTTATGTCGTCCGATATCCTCAGACACCACCAGCAGGTTCCTGGTATCCGAAAGCGCTGATGTATGCACGCCACCACAAAGCTTATACAGTTTCATCTGCTTCAGAAACTGTTTCATCAAGGATAGTACTTCCGTTGGTGTAACAACGAGGTCCGAATCAACCTCCTGTCCCTGAGTTTGAAAAGCAACACCACCACCGCAGCCAGAGGTTAGAGTCCGCTGTGTCGGCAATTCATATTCGATGTTGCTCAGCGTTACATGGACCTCCGCTTCCTCATCACACACCCGCATGCTCGCAACGTCGTCCAACCCTGAGATGATTCCCTCTGCGTACAGGAATCCGAGGACAAGGCAATTCAGCTTTTTCGGGGTACACAGGACGGTAACCAGTTCCTGGCGATTTACATAGATCCCGAGCTCCATCTCGGCAGGTACATGAGCTGACGTCCTGACCCACCCCTTGTCTGAAAACTGATCGCAGAGCATGTCCGGAACAAAACCTTTCATCA
>CAYTWO010000054.1:0-3449 GCA_964442125.1 uncultured Gemmatimonadota bacterium | reverse complement strand
GATCGCTTCCCGGACGATCTCCGTGATGTCCTTTATCTCTATGACTTCACTATCCTCCAGGCTTAACCTGCTTTCCTCCAACATGGTTATGCAGTATGGGCAGGAAGTAACCAGCACCTCGGCACCCGCCTCATTCGCCTGTCCCAATCTGAGGTCGGAGAATCTTTCTTCCTTTGGTGTTTCCATCCAGATCCTGCCTCCGCCACCGCCACAACAGAGACTGTCTACCCGTGAATCAGCCATCTCGATCAGCTCTAAACCGGGAATTTTTTTTAAGACATCCCGGGGCTCATCATATATCCCATTATGCCGACCCAGGTAACATGGGTCATGATACGTGACTTTCTTACCATACCCCCTGATAGGTTCAAGCCTCCCTTTGTTAATAAGCTCGAATAAATACTGGGAGATATGAACCACCTCAAAGTTCACCATGAACTCGGGGTACTCGTTTTTGAAGGTATGGTAGCAATGAGGGGAAGAGACGAGTATCTTCCTCACCCCATGATCGATAAACGTTTTGATGTTTTCCCTGGCCAGAGCCTTGAATACGTCCTCACCGCCCGTCTTGCGGATGCTCTCTCCACAACAATTCTCCCTGGTGCCCAGTATCCCGAAATCTACCCCTGCCCGGTTAAGGATATTGGCTGTGGCCGCGGCGACCTTTTTTAATCTCGGATCATAGCTGAGGTAGCAGCCGACGAAATATAGAACCTCCATCTCCTCGGCGAACGTTTTTACATCAAGACCCTCCGCCCAATGCGATCGTTTACTGCGCTCTTCATTCAAGGGGTTGCCATCGCCCATGAGGCTTGCGCTCACGCCTCGGACAGGTTGAACAGAGGTGGGAAAGACCCCATATTCGGTGGCGATCCTGCGCAAGGATACCCCGGATTCTATCTGTTTGACATCCCTGGGACATTGCTGCGGACAGATACCACAAGTTGTGCAACGCCATATGTCTTCACCTTCTATCTTGGTCATACCGAACGTAGCCTCCCGGACGATCTTGCGCATACTGAAGGATCTAACCCTGTTCCACGGACACACAGCATCACACAATCCGCATTGATAGCATAATTTGAAGGCTTCACCACCGCTCTCCTTGATGACCTCGATGATCTCTTTATAGTCGGCCAGGTTCTCCACTGTCTTAATCAATCCTCATTTTCATTACCTAAGTTGAGTCCTTCTTTGACATTCGGGCAACGGTATCCATTATCTTCTGCAAACCATGCCTGTTTACAAGTGATTCCAATCCGATCTCCAGTTCCTCCCGTTCCCCTTCTTCTTCGACTTCCTCCTCCCTTTCTTCGTACGTCAGGGCATCATTCAAGCACCACTGAACACACATCGGCTCTTGGAGTGGCGGTTCTTCTTCACACATATCGCATTTCAGGGGGAGACCGGAATCGGGTTCTTTGAACTCGTCCCTGGATGGGCAGGAAGCCCTGCAGAAGGCACACTCGTCGTATTCCTTTCCATCAATCGTGTATTTGTCTCTGCCGGCACATTCGGCTACAGCATAATCACCCGCGTATACAGGGACATAGATGTCTGCCAGTGGATCCTTGATCACCCGAATACGAGCCCTCGCCGGATTATTGCTGCTATATTTCGGGGCAGCGTGAAAGGCGGAGCAGATTACCTCGCATGCACGACAGCCATTGCATTTATCGACATCTATCTTTATTACCTTGACTTTTTTCTTTTTACTCTCACCCTTCACAGTTCACTCCTCCACTCTATGTCTTCTTTTTTTTCTTTTTCTCTTTTTTCGCGGAAGTCTTTTTAGAAGGTTTACTTCCATTATCTGTCAGGATACCCCTCTTCAAAAAGTCTTCGCCCACGTAATCCAGACCCAGTTCATGCAAGGATTCTTTGGTAGGGATTCCGTCATTATTCCACCCCTTTAGCTTGTAATATGCATCCAGGAGTTCCTTCTCAAGCTCGGGGAATCTCTTCTTCCAGTGGTTTTCTGGCGGCTTATCGTCTTTTCTCCTCATGCCCCTTCTTATATTAATGGCCCTGACTAAAGTCCGGTACCTCCTGGCTGCTTGCGTCAGTTTGTCTTCATCCATTTCTATCCCGGTCCCCGATGAGATAAATTTAGGGTAATTGTGTATATGATACGGAGGCTTCAAGGGGAATGAGGATAGACCAGCACACATGCCGAGGGCGTCATCGATGTAGTGCATCCTCTCCTGCCAGTCAACAATATCACATGTCATTTCGACAGTGGGGTAATAGGGGATCGAGTTCTCTCCACGCAGCTCCCAGTCCAGAAAATATTGCTTGAACTTTTCATCTGGAACCTGGAACCAATCCTTTACAAACTCCTCTCTCTGCTCCCTCTCGGGAAAAGGTGCCTGTGGGAACTGCCCCTCGATCTGGGTAATGTTTATCTTCTCGCCGGTAGAATACATAAGGAAATAAATGGGATTCAGCATTGATAGCTTGAGAGGCAGCTGTTCATGTTTCTTGATCGTGTTATGAG
The DNA here is from genome assembly GCA_964442125.1 of uncultured Gemmatimonadota bacterium. GTDB lineage: Bacteria > Gemmatimonadota > CAZMKB01 > CAZMKB01 > CAZNLH01 > CAYTWO01. The sequence continues at coordinate 952 of CAYTWO010000054.1, read as the reverse complement.
CATATGCTTCCGCGCCCTTACCGATCTCTTTGGCCGCCCAATACGTACCATTGGCCAGAACATCTCCGATCCCTTCCCGCCGGACAATTCTGTCGAGTAACCAGTAAAATCTCTCCTCGTTATCGGACGGCAATCCTGGCAAGTCATCGTCGGTTAAAATGCCGTCTTCATAAAGTTCAAGTGCAAAAGCCATAACCTGAGGAGTTGAGAATCCATCCACGCCATACTCCGTAGCACGTTGAGCGATTTTTAAACCAAAATCCAGGTTTGACATGGCCGCCATTGTATACGTCAGCTTCGTAAAACATTTCATCATGTATGTTGGGAGTCCTGGAATGGAAATTGTTGCCCCGCATTCCAACGAACAGTTATAGCAGCTTATTAACCTCGTCCGTGCGCTTTCCATCGTCTCCGTCCACTCTTTTTCGATTTCCTCGGTCCAGAAACCTTTTCTGCGGAGGCGGGAATTCCCCCACATGAAATTTTCGGTGTGCCATCTCTCATCATGTACTTTCATCTCTTGCGGTGATCCAAGCCCGGTTAAAATGGCCATCACCCCCTGAACTGGATTCTCTTCCCGGAATTTTATATACTCCAGCACTTCGTTGCAAAGCTCCAGGAACTCAGCCGGCCTGGCAATATTAATGTCATTTGTTCCACGAACAGCGATCGCCTTTACCCCTTTGTCTCCCATAACGGCGCCTATTCCCAGTCGGCTGGCACTGGACCTGCCCTGCTCGATGGAAGCAAAATAGACCCTGTTTTCACCGGCCAGGCCAATGGTAGCCACCTGGGCCTTCGGCTCATTCAACTCCTGTCTGATAAGTTCTGCCGTTTCGACAGCGCCTTTACCTTGCAGATGAGAGGCATCACGTATTTCTACCTTGTCATTGTTTATCCACAAATAAACCAGATCGGGGGACTTGCCGCGAAGGATCACTTTGTCATAACC
>CAYTWO010000053.1:0-15503 GCA_964442125.1 uncultured Gemmatimonadota bacterium | reverse complement strand
TATTATCGATCAGTGGTCATGACGGTCCTGGGGCCCGTTTCCAGGAGGGGTGAACTCGGGTTGTGACTCCAGATCAGATTTGAGACGCATGCCTTCTGCCGTATCTCTCAGGCCGGACAGGTATCTCACGTAGTAAACCATTGACCAGATCTGTTCGTCGAGGATGGATCCATACCAGGTCGGCATTGCGGTTCCTGTGATACCCGCGGCTATCGTCCTGAACAGGTCGTTCATGGTCGTTCCCGCGCGAATCTCGTGGTAGATAAAATCGGGTGGGAGGATTTTGAAACCGTAGTCGCTATCTTTTAGTTCGGGCTCATATAGGTTAGGACGGAATTCGGTCACCTCTTTACCCGCTAGTTCCTTGTTCGCATTGTAGATGTAAGTTTTATCGGCATAAGCGGGATGGCAGCTCCAACAGGAGGCAATACCGTGGTAAACCATCTTGCCTAACTCGATCCCTTCTTTTTCCCTGCCGACGAAGGGATCCTTAGAGGGGACGATCGGTTCTCCCACCTCTTCGTATTCGTCCTGCCAGCGGTCCGAGAAGGTCTTGATATACTGGACGATCGTGTAGAGCCTTTCGTCCGAGATATCCCACTCGAGCATCGCTGTTCCGTGGAGGCCATTTTTGACGATCCTTAGAAAATCAGTGTCAGGAGGCAGATAATCAGCGCTTACCGAGGCGTACTTTATAAGACCCAGGCGAAAGTCTCGCGGGGCCGGCCTGAGACCTTTAGCCGCGGGACCGTTGCCGTCCCCATTGATCCCGTGACACGCCCTGCAATAAACAGTGTAATTGTCCCGACCCTTGTTCAGAACCTCGGCAGGAATCGTCACACCTCCCAGAACCAAGGGCTCCGTGAATTTATCCCTTCCACAACTCGAAATCGAAAGGGCAAGCAGGGGAATCACAATAATTGCAGGCAAATTATTCGATATTCTCATTTATTCACCCCTGAACTTAGGTCTGAATTTCATGTCACAACTCTTATCGTTCAAAGCCTTTACAGATCCAGATCAGCTTCCGCACCACTCTCAGATGACAAAGATCAACAGGAAGATAGCGACCCAGACTATGACGAGAAAATGCCAGAAGATTGCTATCAGTCGGGCGCGTAAAAGTCCCTCTTCCGGCGTCAAACCGCGCGCGATCCTGCTGGTAATGTAGATCAGAGCCGTCAATCCTCCCACTATATGGAGAGCGTGAAACCATGTCATCATATAAAAGACCGCCCCGAAGGCCCCGGTATTAAGGTGAATACCGGAGTCTGACACCTGTCCCCAGAGTAAGATCTGGAGAACCAGAAAAAGGAATCCGGTAGTGATCGCCATGAGAAGGTACCGTTTACATGTCGTACCTGTTCCCGTCGTAAATTTCATGATCCCGATTCTCAACAAATAACTGCTCGTGAACAGGACACAGGTGTTGACTATAGGTAAGAATAGGGGAAGTCTTCTCAATCCCATAGGAGGCCACATTATCTGTCTCCCTCGCAGGACGAAATAACAGATGAAGAGCGTAGCAAACATCATGGACCATGATGCAATAGCGATCGTCATCCCGAGATAGGATCCTGCAGGGTCGGTTTGACTCTTTTCGTTGATCGTAGTGATCGTTACCGTAGTCATGCGGGCGCCTCTTCGCTCTGTCCCAGCCAATCCTTCTCCTTTACGAGGGGATGGTTGAATTCGTATGGAGGGTTGTAGACCGTCGGAATCTCCTCAAAATTGTAGTGGGGTGGTGGGGACGGTACGGTCCATTCGAGTGTTGTAACCTCCCAGGGATTTGCAGTTGCGGTCTTCCCCTTGAACAGACTGACCAGGAAATTGATCAGAAAGATGAGCTGGGCAACCCCCAGCGCCAGCGCTGAATATGTGATGAATCGAGTCAGGGGGATCAGAGACTCGAGGTAATCGTACTGACTCGGATCGAAGAGTCGTCGTGGCATCCCGGCGTTTCCTGCAACCAACATGAGGAGAAAGACGGAGAGGAGGGTGGGTAAACTGAAGTAGAAATGGATCTTTCCCCAGGTCTCGTTCATCATCCTCCCGAACATCTTTGGAAACCAGAAATAGATCGCTGCGAAGGCTCCAAACAGGACCGATGCAGCCATCGTCAAGTGAAAGTGGCCAACGACGAAGGCGGTATCGTGATAGTAGATATCCGAGGACGTGGTGGCCAGGAAGAGTCCGGTAAGACCCCCTAGACCGAAGACGATCACGACACCGATCGCCCAGAGCATTGGTGTAGTGAACCGTATCGCCCCACGCCACATGGTGCCCAGCCAGTTCAGGAAAAAGATCGATGACGGTATGCTGATCAACATGGTCAGAAACATGAAGCTCTTCGTCAGGAGAGGGGTCATTCCGGTAGTGAACATGTGATGTCCATAGACAAGACCGCTTAGAATAGTGATCGAGACCATACATAGCGCGGTCAACCGTGCACCGAAGGCCGGCTTTCGAGAAAAGAACGACAGGAGATCTGAAACGATACCCCATACCGGAAGGATGAGGATATAGACTTCCGGGTGCCCAAAAATCCAGAAGAGATGCTGGAACAGGATCGGATCTCCAGCTCCTTGCGTGACGGCAGCCCCAGCCACAAAGAACTGGGTCCCAAAATGGCGATCCATAACCAGGAGCAGGATTCCCGCCGCAATGATCGGAACGAAGAGGGCGTTCAGGATCGAGGTCAACCAGAGTCCCCAGATCGTCAGGGGCATCTTGAAGTAATTCATACCAGGCGCACGGAAACGAATAATCGTGGTGATATAATTAATGGCACCCATTAACGTGGATGTCCCGGCGAAGAAGATGGCAAGGCACCAAATAGTCTGTCCCGGTCCCGGCATTCCGATATCGGTGCTGAGCGTTGGATAAGCTGTCCATCCACTGGCAGACGCTCCGAGAGGTGCGAGGTAGGAGGTGAGAAGGACGATACTGGCAAGGATCATCGTCCAGACCGAAAGCATGTTCAGCTTCGGGAATATCATATCCCTCCCGCCGATCATCAGGGGAATGAGATAGTTACCAAAGGCTCCTATCAACAGTGGTGTAATGGCGAAAAAGATCATAATCGTCCCATGCATGGTAAAGAGGGCTGTGTACGAGTCTGGGGTGACCGCTCCACCACTGTCCGGATAGAGTATATGCCCGAGTAATGGTAAAGACTGGCCGGGGTAGGCCAATGACCAGCGGATCATCATGGCTTGAAGCCCCCCGAGTCCCAGGAAAAAGATCCCCAGGAAAAGGAACTGCTTTGCGATGACCTTGTGATCGGTTGAGAAGAGATACTTTCTCCAGAAAGATGTAGGTGCTGGATGGGTCGTTACGTTCATCATGACTCCTCCCATTCCCATCCCCAGAGTGCATCCAGGTCCTCGGGATCGAATCCGATCTCTGAGATTCTCTGTGCCTGTTGCAGCCAGAGATCGAATTGCTCGGGTTCGAGTACTATGAAATCTCCACGCATCTTATAGTGGTTTACCCCGCAATGCTCGGCACAAACCATTTCATACTTTCCTGCCTTTGTGCATTCGAACCAGAACCGCGTGACGGTTCCGGGGATGGCGTCCTGTTTCAGGCGAACGTTTGGCAGGAACAGGCTGTGGATTACATCCTTCGCTTTGAGCTGAACGATGACGGGTTTGTTCCGGGGGATTCTCATATCATTGAGCGTAACGATGTCGTCGGCTGTATTGAAAAGCCCATCAGAACCAGCGTAGCGGATGTTCCAGGCCCATTGCTGCGGCATGACCTCTATACAAAGGGCCTCTTCCCGGGGAGGATAATTATAATAAGTTTGCTCCAGGTGATCCAGCGAAAGTCTCTCGAGCTTCAAATCGATGGTCATGAAGACCAGGAATCCGACAAAAAACTGAATGATGTAGGTGGGAATGTTGTTTCCGTGGGAGTAAAAACCCCTCCTCCGACTCTTTCTGGAGCGGTAAGCGATGATAAACCATATCAGCGCCAGTACGACCGCCGCGTAATAGATGGAAATAACGGATAGTGTCTCATCGATTATGAAGTCGATGAGGTGTCCGTCCCTGGATATATCAAGAGGTCGATCCAGTAATCCTTGGAGTGGCCAGGCTCGTGCCTGGAAGGGGTGGATTGAGAAGAAAGTGAAAGACCAGTAGAGAAACCGGCGCGACCGTGAAAATCTAAGGGTCATTCTACATCCTCCTGACAATGACCGGAATCATATTTGACTCCTTTTCCATTACCATGGCCAGTAACTTTTCAGGTGGTTCGCGTCGGCGACGAGTACACTCAACAGTACGGGAAGAGCGCCAAGCGCACCCAGGAACAGTTTGCGGTCCATATTCAACCTGAAGGTTTCCCCTGCCTGGATCAGGCTGAAAACTGACAACCCGAACCCGATGGCGCTCGCGACGAGAAAATAGATTCCACCCGCCTTTGTCACCCATAACGGGGTCAGTGTCGCAACCCAGAGAAGTAAACAGAATATAACCATCTGTTTTCGCGTCTTTTTCCTTCCCTTTACCACGGGATAAACCTTGATACCAGCCCTCCTGTAGTCATCTTCATACCTGAGTGCTATGGAGATGAAATGATGGAGCTGCCAGGTATAGAGTATCCCGAACAGGGAAAGCCCCATCGGGTTAATGGAACCGGTCACGGCTGTGTTCCCCATCAACACCGGGATCGCCCCTGAGATTGCTCCAAGATACAGCGTCAGGTGACTCCTGGTCTTCAGAGGCGTGTAGATGCATATGTAATTAAATGCGGCGAGGGTTCCAAGCAATGCTGTCAGCCTGTTTGTCACTACGAAAAGCGTCGGGATAGAGATAACGATAGATAGAAGACCAATGGCGAGGACTACCTCTGGTTCGAGCCTTCCGGAGGGGATCGGCCGGTTGCGGGTCCTCTCCATCAACCCATCCAATTTCCTCTCCATATACATATTTAAGCAGCTGCAGGCGCCAACGATACACGCAGTGGCGATTATCGAAAGTAGCGCTTTCGCGAACGGCACTTCACCAGGGGCGAGGAGTATGCCGATTGACATCGTGAATAGGACCAGGGTCATAAGGCGCGGTTTTGTCAGGGAAACCAGGTCTTTGACATGAGAGATTCGGCCCGTACTCTGCCGGGTATGGATATCATGAGACATGATTCCTGGTAGATTTACACTGTCCGGATCCATTGTCTTGCGGTGAGCAAGTTCACTCATTCTCTGTTCAATTTGAATCATATTGCCCCTTGATCTGACCGTCACCGAATCCCGTAAATCCAGGTCGTACTATAGGTTCACTGGAATCCTCTGCTCCAACTGGAAGCCTGTAATCATACGGGTCCTTGAGAAATTTGAGGTAGAGGTACCCGCCGAACAGGATCGAATAGAGGAGTGTACCGACTGCCAGGTGTGCCGTTACAATTACGATTCCCAGGAAAGAATAGATACTCAGGACGCCAAGAGAGAACTGGGCTATGACGAGGATTATCGAAGAGTAGGCGATAACCCTGAGCCATTTGTCTTCTAATTCGCCAGCCAGTCGGTTTGTTCCTAACCCCAGAGACAGGGTAAACAGGCTGACCGCTACTGCAAAATAACGATGCAGCATATTGAGTTTCCCGGGGGTTTCAAGGGGCCAGAGGGCATGTGTACCGCTCGAGGGGTCGATCCCGATGAAGGCAGCCGCTGGTCCAATGCCGGCTGCAGCTCCGCTCCCCGTGTGCCTGACAAAAGCTCCGAGAAGCATCTGCAGGTAGATGGCGATAACCAGAAGGCCAATCCATTTGATTACCCTGCCGGCTTTTTCCTGTGCCATGGGATGGGGCTTCTGCGAGGTGGAGAGTTTCGCTTGACAGGTCAGAGTGATCAGCAGAGAAAGAAAGAGGATCGACACGGCCAGATGGGCTGTCGATGCGAATGACGGCAGGCGGAGGAGAACCGTCAACGCTCCGAAAGCTCCCTGGATAATAACCAGGAGAACTGAAATCAAGGCATACCGCTGGAATTTACGAGTGAATCGTCTGCGTACGGTGACGGAGATGGATAAAAAAATCGTCAGTAATCCCACACCTGCCGCAACCATCCGGTGACTCATCTCGATCCCGACACCCCCCTCCTTATCGGGGAGTAGTTCTCCGTAGCAGAGTGGCCAGTCCGGGCAGGCAAGGCCCGATTCGGTATTGTGGACCACTCCTCCGAAAATGATCAGGGAAATGGTTGTCAAAACCAACAGTAGCGAGAATTTGTATTCAAACATCGGTTATTTTTCCCAAGCTTGGTCGGAAAAGTTTCTGCCTATAAACGAAGACCGGTTAAAACAGGTATGGTCCTTGAGCCGACCGGTAACTGCTTCGGCAGAGATTTAATAATGAAGATTATCGTGACGTGAAGTCAAGTTTTTCCGAAAAATTATGCGTAAAGCAATAAGTATATGGCGACTCCGGACAGAGAAACATATATCCAGGCGGTCAGGGCGTACATCGCAATCTTTTTGTGTCGATCGAACCGGGACCTCAAACCATAGAGGAGTGTCATCCCGACGAGTGGAACGAGGATGGTGGCGAGTAGAGTATGACTGATCAACACGGAGAAATATATGATGCGGGTCGTACCCACCCCCGTGTAGCGGTTGTGACCATGGATTGCATGGTAGATCAAGTAATTCGCGAGAAAAAGCGTTGAAAACACCGTGGCGGTCAGCATGACTCGTTTGTGCGCCGGTTTGTTTCTTTTCAGGATCAGAGCAAATCCGACAACAACACAGATGGCGGAACTCAAATTGAGGAGGGCACTCACGGGCGGTTGCCAGCTCAATGGTTCAGTGTCTCTTTCTTCAAGATAATCCGGTACGCGAGAAATCCAAGTGAGAAGACAACGAAGGGCAGCAACAAAAAGGCGCCAATAATTTTGAGTGTCTGATCCGTACTCCCCGCATTACACATTGGGCACGCCTTTGCTATCGTCGGGTAAAAGGAAAAAACAAGGATTAAAACGAATTTCTTCATCTGAACATCACTTCCAGGATCAAAACGTAAGCGAAGATCCCTGTCAGTAGTGGAAGGACTGCAATAAATCTGAGCCAGTTGCGCTCGGTCTTCAAATGCATGAAAAACATGGCAACACAGGCTGCCTTAACCATGGCAAGTATGATCAATATCCATATCTTCAGATTACCCGAAGTCGCATCTGCCACCCAGACTTCTATCCCTGTCAGAGTTCCCAGTACGAAAAAAACAGCTATGTACTCTTTCCTGCTGATATGCCCAGACAACAACCTCTCCTCTCGTTCACAGGAGATAGATGAAAGTGAATACCAGTATCCAGATGAGATCTACAAAGTGCCAGAAGAGGCCGGCGATCTCGACGTGATCGATGTTTCCCTTGTCGTATCGCCCTTTCTTCGCTCTCAGCATGATTATGAGCAGGTAAATGACGCCGGAGAGCACGTGGAGACCATGAAACCCGGTGATGAGAAAAAAGGTTGATCCGAACTGAGGAACGCCATGACCGAAACGTGTAAGAGTCATTCCTTCAACGATCAGGTGCGTCCATTCGAAGGCTTGAATACCTAAAAACGTCAATCCGCCTGCTATGGTCACTCCCAACCAGCCGACCATTCCCTTTCTATTCTCCTCACGCCCACTGGTCAGTGCCAGCACCATTGAGACAGAGCTGCAAATGAGAATGAAGGTAGCTGCAGCCGTGAGGCTGATGTTGAGGTACTCAGACGGATTCGGCCATTCCAGCAAAGCCCTTAGATTCGCATACGCGAGGAGAAAGCCTCCAAAGGTCATCGCATCGGTAACAAGAAAGATCCACATACCGATCTTTCCACCGGTCGCTTTACCAAAGTACCTTTCATGAGGGAATTCTACAGCCCGTGAATTTGTCATACTTATTTAAACTATTTTATTGTTCTTATAAAAATCTCGAATGCCTTTAAGTCAAGCTGTAAAGGGGGAAGAGATGGATGTGGAGATAATATTACCAAACTGGTCATATTAAATATAAGTCAAGCTGATCAGATTGTCAAGCTTTTTCTACCTTGACCCTTTTGTTATTAACGAGGTCGGCGAGTGTGGTCGCACCGAGTGTCTTATTGAAATCAGCCTGGACCTTTTGCCACAAGGTATGGATCGGGCAGATATTGTCCCTGTCGCACTCACTTGGGAATGCGGTGCACCTGTTCAGGGTTACCGGTCCATCTGTTGACTCGATGACATTGAGGATGGTGATTTCCTCAGGAGAACGGGACAGGATTACTCCTCCCCTGGCTCCTCGGTATGACTTCAAGAGCCCCGCTTTAACGAGGTCGGGGATAATTCTGGGCAGAAAAGTGTAAGGAATCTCCTGTCGTTTGGCTATGTCATGGATGGCAACCCTGGCCCCCCGGGGTTGAAATGCAAGGTCCACCATGGCTCTAATGGCGTAATCGCTCTTTCGCGAAAGTCTCAAAGGAGCATCCTCCTCCTTAAGATACAAATCTAATCATGTTTATTTCGGTAATAATTAAGGTAAAAAAAATGCCGAGACTATTATTTATGTATTCCGCCCGCTCGATCCTCGTCTTGTTTAAAGTATTACAGGTTTTTGCCTTCCTGTCAATATCAAGGTTCACTCACCTTCAACTCTACCTGACAGGCAGGTCTTCATATCAGGGCATATTCCCCCATCAGGGATCCCAGGTCGATACCATTTATCGCGACGATCGACGCTCCTTGCTGGCCCACGCTTGTATTACCTGTGAAGTAGGTATTCGTAATGAAAATCCCTTTAAGGGCGCCATGAGCGTGAATCGCATCCTTCAGATTGAGGAGCATTTCTATCGGGACCGGACCTCCACCTCGGTCTTCCAGGTATAGTGAAATCAGGTAATCACCGCCTATAATGGGTCGCTCGCTCCTCGCGACCAGCAGGACTTCACCGCGTTTTCCAGGCTGTTTGTCGACAATTTCGAGACCGAGTCGACCTATCAGTTCCACACAGAGCGCCTGAAATCGATCAGAATCAATTTCTATGAGTTTCCGAGACCCTCTACTCGATTCCATCTGTGACCACCATTGACGGTTCTCTTCCAATTCGCCGGAAAGAGGCCTCCTCTTCAAGAGAGCGATTATAAGAAAACCGATAGCGATGGCAATTACAGCAAGAATTTCCATAGCAGGACCACTCAGTGGCAAGGGGACGACAGCAACTGGTTTGTCTCAGCGAATCATCTCGTCGATGATCTCTTCTTTTTTTCCCTGGCGGATCAGTTTATCGTGTCTGGTGGCCTGTCGCAGCCATAGCCGGAGAAAGAATATAAAAGCGATGATCATTCCAACGATGGGGATGTTGTCCGGTTTTGAAAGGATCGCAATAAAGTTTTCCATACGCTTTCGACTCTTGTCAGTATCCCTCGGACATTATATAGTCACGCAGGGCAAGTATCTTCACTTCGGGTTCAGGGAGGAGCTCTGTGATATCGATTTCTCCCTCGAATTCATCATAATCATAAAAATAATTGGGCATACGTGTTCCAGGCTGTATCGCCTGGGGGTTTCGAAGCCAATCCTCGAACCACTCGGGCTTTAGCCTCTCGTTCGCCAGAAAGAGGTCAGGTCCCCAATCAGACGGGTTTCCCTCTGGAAGATCACGACCCTTCGGATGACATGATCCGCACTTGAGGCTGGATGCATATTCGGGGGTGTCTTTTGTCCCGAACAATTCCCTCCCAAGTGATCTGTTGTGGCTCGAAACAGACTCGATATCAAAGAACGAGAAAGGTATCTTCTTTTTGGACAGGCTGTTGAAATACTCGACGATCACACTAGCCTGCTCGTCGGTCAGGTCGAAAAATGGCATCCTGATATCGAGCCAGGGCCGCAGAACGGTTGGTTTCTTGAGAAATTCAAAGAGCCACCCAGCCTGAACCTTATCGCCTTCTCCAGTCAAGATCGGAGGCGCAAGGGCTTCGTTGTCGTAGAATTTGCGGATATCACCGCCTTTACCTTCGATCAGGTGGCATCCGACACAATTAAGCGTCCTCACCAGATTTTTCCCCTCCTCGACCTTTCTCTCATGCTCCGTAAGGACCCTGCGGTACTCCTCCGGAGCTGACTTGCCGTTGAAGGAGCTCAGAAGGATGAGAAGGGCGTTCGCGTTTTCATCGGAAAGGTCGAAGGCGGGCATCTTTGATTTGGAGACTTCATCCTCGAAGATCCTTGGATTCTTGAGTTTGTTGAATGTCCAGTTGTCCCAGGTTTCGATTACATCTCCGTACATGATCCGGAATTCAGGTTTTGCATAGGCATCGCCGAAGTAGAGTTCAACAGCCGCATCTTTGTTGCCGAAGTCCGAAAGAGGAGGGGCGATCCGGGAAGCTTCTTCAAATCCTTTGATGTCATGACAGCTGTAGCAACCGTAATCATAGATCAGCTGGTAGCCTTCCTCGGCCAATGGCTCGTCGTTTAATCTTGCCTCGAGCCCTTCTATCTCCCTGGGTTCTCCCTTGGAAAGGAGATATGCAGCGATGTCGATGACCTCGTCATCGGTGAGGTTCAGGTTAGGCATCTTGCTCGTGGGTCGAAATGCCTTTGGATCTATAAGCCAATCGATGAGCCACTCCTCACTTACCTTTTCTCCAATTCGCGTCAAGTCAGGAACGAGGTCGTATCCCAGCGGCGCCAGATATCCGCCTGCTTCATGGTCTTCAATCGAATGACACCCGAGACAACCCCTCGATTCGACAAGCTCTTTTCCTCGGTCGATCGAACCGTTCCTCCCCTCCAGCCGAGTAAATTGATAGGGTTCGGAGTTCTGATGTAAAAAGGAAGAGATCGAAACGATTTGTTCTTCACTGAACTGGTAATTCGGCATCCGTGTCTTAGGGAGGTACTCTCTCGGATTTTCCAACCACTTGATTAGCCATTCCGGATAGACCTTGGACATTATCCTTGAAAGATCAGGTCCGATCTTGGCTTTTTCCTCGAAGTCCTTGGTAAAGTGGCAGGCGTGGCATCCGAGTTCGGTGAACAGTAGTTTCGCATCGTTTAAGACGTCAGCACCTGTGATCTCGAATGTCTGATGACACAGAGGGCATGATGTCTGTATATGATCACCCTCGAACATTGGCTCTTCCCAGTGCTCGAGATATTCCCGACCATGCTGACTGTGCGTGTCCTCGAACTCCTCGACGACCCGATAACCATGGGCATAAAAGACGCTCTGCAGGGCGGCTCCCTGTCCTCGATGACAGGGAGTGCACCCCATCTTTTCATATGGGTGATTGGAAAACCAGTAATCGACATCCGGATGGGTACTGAAGGGCTGGGGTTGTTCTTCGAATCCCTTCCCGTCGATGGCTACGTGGCAGGACATGCAGCGATCCACCCGGTCTTCCGGTTGACCGAACCTGTTTTTTCCAAAGGCTTGGAGGACTATCTGTCGAATCTCTGGTTGTCGATTCTTGATGTTATCGAGACGTTCATCTTTGTTCGACTGGAATACCTCTAATTCCTGCAGGGCTCTTTGATATGATTTTAAGATATCTGATTGACCGAGAAATTCACTCCTGAGTGACTCACTTCTCTCCTCTAATCCTTTTATGTTCTCTTCCAGGGCGGCAAGTACGGACTGTTTCTCGTGCCAGTCTTCCTCGTATTTACTGAAATCCTCTTCGATGCGCAGCTTGTGCTTCCACCTGTAAAAGAGCTCGTCTGCTTCGCTCCTTGTGAATCGTATCTCCTGGGAGACATAGTAGAGTTCTCTGTCGATTTTCCTGAGTTCTTCTAGGTAATCCTGATATGACTCGTCTCCTGTCAGTTCCTCTACTTTTTCTCTCAGTAGTGCAATCAGTTTGGATATGTCTTCTGAATCGTCCATCTCTATACCTGACGTGTTCACAATCTTTGCGACGAGGTTCTTTTCCGCTTCAAGGAACTGATCCGAGACAACAGAATACTCTATGCTTCGGAACTTTCGCTGGTAAGACTTCCAGGGCCGTCGAGTCTCGATCTCGTCCCAGAGTGCCCATGCCGAAGCGAGGACAAATAAGACACATAATATGAAAAAGTGTGGAGAGTAATCCTTAATTTCCGTAGGTATGAATGGCTTTTTTTTCATTACAAGATCAATTTTACCTTACAGGCAGCCTTGGTGTCCGATTCTATACATTGAACCAGGGTGTGACCCAGAGGTACTTGATATTGAACAGGAGCCTGAGGAGCATTTTTACCGGGATTGCCATCATCGTGAGGAACAGAAAGGCTATGATACCGTAACGCAGGATTCCCAGCTGCTGAATCGTTCTCGATTTCTTTTTGTAACGGTAATATAAGATCCCGAACATATACCAGAGCATGATGGCAAAGAATCCGAGAATCTCTATACCAAAGATCCTCGGGTTGGAAAGCCATGGAACTTTTCTGCCGATCCAGCCGAACGGTCCCCAGTATGGAAGATCGACGTTTGTCAGCGCTACAACCTTGTGAGGATCCCATTCTTCCCATGGCCAGAATAAGTTCCAGCCGGGCCCACGGAAGAAGACCCCGACGACAATAAGGGTCACCCAAAGAATGAGGAATCCGAACAGAAACGTGAATACCGCAAACTTGCGTTCATGGATCGTGTAATACCCGTTACCCTCGGGATTGATGTCCACATACGGAATGATCATCAGCCCGATGATGATCAGTGTGGGGATAATTACACCCGCAATCCAGGGATCGAAATAGACCAGCATCTCCTGCAGCCCCAGGAAATACCATGGTGCCTTCGAGGGATTCGGTGTAACCGATGGATTTGCGATTTCCTCGAGGGGGGCATCCACAAGGATCGACCAGACAATCAGCGTCACCATGATGGCAATGGCGACAAGAAATTCGAGCCTGCAGAGATATGGCCAGCAGTGAATCTTCTCGTTCTTCGTCTTGGGCTTACTCTCTGCACCGGGAGGTGGAGGGGCGGGCGGACTTTCTTTTTTGGATTTTCCTTCACCCTGTTCAGTCACTTATCTCCTCCTGTTTATTACCTGCCTAAGTTGATCGATGACATCGTCGCTCATAGAGCAGCTGTGTGGTCTACATCTCCCTTTCCCGTCGAGAGAGGGTAGATTCCTTGTTTATAACGGCCCCGAGATCCCTCCGTCTTTTCTCACCCTCCAGAAATGGACCATCATGAAGATACCCGCCACGACAGGGATGACAATGCAATGAAACACATAGAATCGAAGGAGAGCCGATGGGCCTACGATACTTCCCCCCAGGAGAAAGGCACGGGCATCATAACGGGGAGTCATTCCCAGTTCAGGTCCGAAAGGACCCCCAAAGCCGAGTATGGGCGCCGCTCTAGCCATATTCGTTCCGACAGTAACAGCCCACATTGAAAGCTGGTCCCATGGGAGCAAGTAACCCGTAAAACTCATGAACATGGTCATTACGAGGAGCAGTACACCTACAACCCAGTTGAACTGACGGGGAGGCTTGTATGACCCGCTTAGAAATACCCTCAGCATGTGAAGCCATATCGTAATCACCATCCCGTGAGCGGCCCATCTGTGCATATTTCTTATAAAAGGACCAAAGGGAACATCGAACATCAGGTATTTCATGTCCGCGTACGCGTATTCCGCGGTGGGGCGGTAATAGAACATGAGGATTATCCCGGTCACTGCCGTGACAAGAAAAAAGAGAAATGTGACTCCTCCCATACACCACACGAATTTCATCCTGACGGCGTGACGTCTCAGTTTTGCCGGGTGCAGGTGGAGCCATAAGTTGGCACTGATCATCAGGAGGCGGTTCCGTGGAGTATCCTCGTAACCATGTCGAAATATCGACTGCCATAACTCGCTCTCAGCTACTTTCCTGGAAATTTCTTTCCATCGGCTCATTGCAAAAGGTCTCCTGAAAATAAATTGTGTGCGTGTCTCTCAAATCCTGAGAGAGGCGTCCGGTTTGCCCCATTCTCCTTTTTCGTACTGGAAGGTCCTGCTCTTGTCGACAATCAACCTTCCGTCTTCGCTCAGGGAGATCAAAAGACGATCGAGCGCCCTGGGTGCGGGACCTTCGAAGTTAACTCCCGCCTTTGAAAAGCCGCTGCCGTGACAAGGACACTTGAATTTGTTTTCGGCCTGAAGCCATCTGGGAGTGCACCCTAGATGAGTGCATTTTGCCAGTAATGCATAGAAGCCATCTTCCTCGCGTACTATCCAGACACCCTGGTCTGCCAGATATTTTTCGCTGACCTCTCCAATCGAGTATTCATCCGGAGGGCCCGCCTTGAAGATCGATGAAGGCTCGAAGAGGATACGCGGAAACATGAAACGAATGAATGCCGTGGTGGAACCGATAAAGAAGAGGAGAATACCGATCCAACCGCTGAGAGAGAAAAAGTTGCGTCTGGACCAGAGAGTGTCCCCGGATGGAACAGTACCTTCAGGTATCATCGATTTGTG
Organism: uncultured Gemmatimonadota bacterium; assembly: GCA_964442125.1. GTDB lineage: Bacteria > Gemmatimonadota > CAZMKB01 > CAZMKB01 > CAZNLH01 > CAYTWO01. The sequence goes on along the minus strand of CAYTWO010000053.1, from coordinate 1,080 downwards.
TTCGGCTTCCACGATGGAATGGGGTGTGTTGGATTCTTCGTCTTCAGGCACCTTTGTGTAGCCTCGTTTCCCTCATCACCAGTTCTGTTCCTGTTTTTCTCACAATCTGAGTAGTCCGGCGAGTCGAGCATATCTTCAATTTGATCTCGTCATAGAGGGTTATAACTGCATTGAAGCGAAATAATAGTGGAGGAAATTGACCATGTCAAGCTTTTGACATTGACATTCTCTATCAGGATTTGTAGCTTATTTCCCGAAACAAAGACAAGGATATCAAGATTTTAACCTAATTTGAGCGATTCTATCACTCAAACTCGATCTAAGATGGAAGGGAGAATAGACCGATGAACGGGAAGTTTTGCTTAGCTGTTCTTTTTCTGGTTGTGATTACCGGTTTCTTTTGCGTCGATCTCAGCAGATCGTATGAAGTCGTAGATGTCGCAAATGGAGGCTCTTTAAAGGGCAAGGTGACGTTTACGGGTTCCCCACCGGCAATAACATCTCTCACGGTGACAAAAAATAAGGACCATTGCGGTGCCTCCGTGGTTAACGAAACCTTTTTGCTGGGACCGGAGGGTGGTGTCAAAAATGTCGTCGTGTTGGTAGAGGGAGTGTCACAGGGGAAGGCCTTTGTTGAAGAGACCTACGAACTCGACAACAAGGATTGTCGCTTTGTTCCCCATGTGCAGGTCGTCCCAGCCAGAGAGAAACTGGAGATTCTCAACAGTGATCCCATACTCCACAACACACACGCCTTCCTTGGAACCGCTACGGTCTTCAATCTGGCTCTCCCTCTTCAAGACCAGAAGGTTACGAAACGAATGAAGAGACCCGGTGTGTTATCGGTGAAGTGCGATGCTGGACATACCTGGATGAGTGCTTACATTGTCGTTGTGGATAATCCCTATTATTTCGTGACAGATGAGTCCGGGTCGTTTGAAATCACCGATATCCCGCCTGGAACCTATCAGGTAAAGGCCTGGCACGAAGAGTTAGGGACAGAGGTCAAGGAGGTTGAAGTTGCGGGTGGAGCGGCTGCAACGGTTTCGTTCTCTAATTTGCGCAAGTAGCGCTCTTATA
>CAYTWO010000052.1:14078-15531 GCA_964442125.1 uncultured Gemmatimonadota bacterium | reverse complement strand
TCTGGCCGATAGTTTCGATTCCTTGACCGGCATCTCCCCCGATTACTATCGATATATCGGTTTTTGGCATCTTTCACCTCGTTACATACATAATGTCAGAAATAGTTACGTATGAGCTAAAAGGCTATCGAAGTCCGTCATGCCGGCTTGTCCGGCATCGAGATTGAGAAAGATTCCCGACAAGCGGGAATGACAATTGATGCGCAATTATTTATGACGCGAGCATATATTCGAGAACCGGTTCAGCTCCAGAGCGAATAACCTCCATCCGCCACGATTACCTGTCCGCAAATCCACTTCGCGTCATCCGTGCAGAGCAGACCGACTACGTTGGCGATATCTTCGGGTGTTCCGAGGTGACCCATCGGGGTCTTCCTGGTCGCTTCCTCGAGCATTTTTTCTCTTTGGGGGAACATCTTCAATGAATCTGTATCGATTACTCCTGATGCGACGCCGTTCACACGAATATCCTTTTTGGCCAGCTCGACTGCGAGGTACCTGATTATCGCTTCGAGTGCCGCCTTGGAAGCACCGACGGAGCCGTAATTGGGAATATAATTCTTCGATCCCTGGCTTGAAATAGCAACTATATATTTTGGACCCTCCCTTTCCTCCATGAGTTTAACCGCTTCCTGGGTGCAGAGGAGGAAGGCCCGCGCGTTGGTGTTGATCGCCCTGTCCCAATCCTTGAGGTCTATCTCTATAGCAGGTTTGAGTGTTCCGGAAGCGGCGTTGCTGATGAGGATATCGAGTCCCCCGAAGGCCTCCTTTATTTTCTGAAACATCCTGTTGACATGGTCTGGATTACCCACGTTTGCACGAACAGAGATCGCGTTGACCCCTTTACTCCTGATCTCCTCAACGACTTCATTCGCGCCGTTGCGATTACTGAAAAAGTTTACGGCTATGTCCGCTCCCATTTCGGCCAGCTTCAGAGAGATCGCGCGGCCGATTCCTCGGGATCCACCGGTAACCAGGGCTACTCTTCCTTGCAGATCCATGTTTCCTTCGCCTCTATTTTTTCTTATCAATATTCACGTTGATATGGATCACTATCATGCCAGGATGATATTATATAGCAAGTGAGAACTCCGATGTCAATGGAATCCAAAACGGGAGTTTTCCATTATTTCTAGTGTAAGCATCTTAAGTCTTTATTTAAATGATAGTTGAAAAAAGCATGATGTGAAAATGTAGGAAGCACTGAAAGACGACCTTGAGTGAGTGCAAAGCCTTTCAGGGGGGATCCAGAAGGTGTGACACAAATATACGGTGGGATGGATCCCTCACTGGGACGGGCATCCTCGGTGATGAAACCAGCATGTGGGATGCCCTTGGGTGTAAAGGCCCTCAATCCTGTAATGATATCCCTGCCTGGACCTGGACCTTTACACACACCCTGCTCGGGATCACATCTCACCGTAGCCCCCGATTCCGGACAAGCCGGAATGAC
>CAYTWO010000052.1:0-13978 GCA_964442125.1 uncultured Gemmatimonadota bacterium | reverse complement strand
AGAAAATGGTGACTGTCCCTATTTCAGATTCCGGACAAGCCGGAATGACCTCCCTCTAAAGAGAAAGAGGAATCCCTTGACACTAAAAAAGGTACGGATTATTATTGCGACACCGGATCGAAGCTCCGAGTAGCAAGTTACGAGGGACGCACGTACTGTTTTGTATCACAGATCCAATCAAAAGGAAAGGAGTTTTAGCGATGTCAGACGATGATCTTTTCCGTGGAATAAATATGGTCAAAGATCCCGAAAATATGACCGAGATCGAGATGAAACACCTCCCAACGATCGATGCCCCTGATTCAGTAAAGGCCAGAGAACCATTTGAAGTGACGATAGGACTGGGTCATGGAATCACCCACCCTGATGAGGGTATGCATCATATCCAGTGGGTAGAGTTATTTGCGGGCGATGCCTTCCTGGCCCGCGCTGATTTCACTCCGACAGTTAGTGGTACTCCTGTCAGGTTTACCCTGAAACTGAATGAGGATACGACATTGAGAGTACTGGCGCGATGTAACCTGCACGGTGTATGGGGATCCGCTAAATCCTTGAGTGTGACCTCTCAGTAAAAACCCTCATCCTTCTTGTTTTGTCTTTCTCCGGATCAGTATCAGATTCCTTGTGTATACAAAGGCCCCTGCGGACTGTCCTACAATGAAGACCGGATCTTGTCTCCAGATAGCGTAGCAGAGCAACAACAACCCGCCGGTGATGCTGAGGTACCAGAACGCCAACGGCACTACGCTCTCGCCTGCCCGCTCACTGGCAATCCATTGGACCAGGAAGCGGGCTGAAAACATTGCCTGAGCAGCAAATCCTATTATGAGCCAGAATGTGTTCATGTCGTATGCCTTTCCGTTTGGGGATTTTCTCGGGTTTTGATCCGGTATCGAATCAATCTCTTCTGCATCCACCAGACGGCGAAGGTATCAAGAAGACCTCTCCACATACGGTTTCGAATACCGTACTTCGGGTTTCCATGAAGCCGTGACCGGTGATTGACGGGAGATTCGGCGATTCTCCAGCCCTGGATGCGGACCAGTGTCGGGAAGAAGCGGTGCAGCCCATCAAAGGGCGGGAATTCGGCGACACACGCCTTGCGGAAGACCCGGAGACTGCAACCGACGTCCGTAATGTTTTCGCGGGTCAGCCAGTTCCGGAAACCGTTCCCGATCCGTGAGGATATCTTTCGGATCCACGAATCCCTGCGCAGCGTTCGGACACCGCCGATCAAGTCCGCCTCGTTATCGAGTACCCTGCGCACGAGAAGGGGGATATCCGCTGGATCGTTCTGTCCGTCTCCATCCATTGTAACAATGATCTCACCCTTCTCATGACGGAAGCCGGCCAGCATTGCGGCCATCTGCCCGTAATTTTTATCGAAGGATATATATCTGTTTCGCTCATCCTTCCGGTTCAGGGTTTTCAGGGTCTCCAGCGTATTGTCTTCTGATCCGTCATCGATCCAGATACATTCCCAGGTCATCTCGTTCGGCTCCAGGCTCTGTTTTATCTCCTCTTCCAAGGCAGGGATATTCTCCATTTCATCCCTGACCGGGATGATAAGGCTCAAAAGAGGCATTTTTTTTTGCATGAGTCGTCCCTCTTCTCGATATCTTTGTGAGTTCTTTATTTGCGTGATGAGCTATGACCCTGGGCTTCAACTATGCTGAACAAATAATATTCTTCCTTCACCAAGCGGATCCGGTCGTTCTCGATAGTTATGCCCTGGATTTCTTCACTTCGGTCGATAAGTTCAATAGATCGATTGCCGGCCAATAATTTGGGGAAATCTTCTCCTCTGGTCAAAACGGCGAGGGCGGGTTCCCCAAAATAGTCGTCGATCTCGTCGAACTCTTCGATTATGGCTACCTGGTTCCCCTGGCTAAAGATTTCCACCCAGGTCCTGTTTTTCAGGTCCAGATCGAGGATAACCAGCGGTCCGTGTCGTTGCGGGTTCCACGAGGTTATCAGTTCTCTCATAGGCTCTCCACGGATCGCAGGGGTGATGACACCGATACCGATGACCTGGATGAGGAAGAGGGCGAAGCATGTCCCCTGAACCGATCTCCTCATACGCGAATGGTAAAGAACAGCCCCACATATAATAGCCAGCGATGGGAACAGGGGTAACAAAAATCTCGATCGCCTGATATCGATCAGGAAGATAAAGATAACAAGGATAACGGCGATGAAAATGAGGAGAAGCCCTGTCTTGTCCTTTGATCGTCCCTCTTTGCGCGTGATGGCCACGAAGATGGTAAGAAGCGTCACGGGGAAGAAATATCTCAGTAGGACTCCCAGGTAATATGGACCGTTACAGAGGACGTTTTCGATACCAGCGGAGACATATGATTCGTCTCTCATTGCTTGAGTAAACGCTTGCGGGTCATGCCAGTAGGCAACTGCAAACCAACCAAAGCCGGCAATCAGAAGGATGAGCCACGGGATCGGGTGGAAAAGCCGCCGGAGGTATTCCTTATAATTATCGGGCCGCTGGACTAACAGGTAGATCAACATGGCGGCGAGTGGAGTCAGGCCGATCCACCCCTTTGATAGAAACCCGAATCCCATGCCGGTAAAGGCAAGGACATAAAAGGACTTTATTTTTGACGGATCAATGAGCGAACGGTAGAAATAGTAGAGGGCGAAGGTCACGAACAGGCTCAGGAGGAGGTCTGACATGGCTGCCCGGGAGAATAGTATGAACATCGTCGAGGAACTCAGGAGGATCGTATTGAAGGTGGCAAAGGATGGATCACCTTCCACTCGCAGCGAGAAGTGATATACCAGTAACAGGAGGAGGCAGGCGACGACGGAGGAGAAGATCCGTCCCCCGAGCAGGTTGATGCCGAACAGGCGATAGCCGGCCGCAACGCACCAATAGGCCAGAATCGGCTTCTGGAAGCGGGGCTTTGAATCGTAACGCGGAATCAGGTAATCCCCTGATTTTACCATGTTCATGCCGGATACGAGGTAGTACCTTTCATCTCCCTTGCTGACCGAGGTACTCGAGAGGCCGATACATATCAGGATAAAATAGAGGAAAATGATGAAATATACCAGCCTGGAAGAATGGTTCGACTGTTTTGCGGCCTGGTCTCGCATGGACGAGTTCGTTTCCTCAGGCGGCGACGTTTTCGGGGGTGAGTAGTTTTCTCAATTCCTGCTTGATGTGGAAGATGAGGACATCGCTCTCCTCGGTCTGGTAGATGGAAAGACGGGATACCAGCTCGTCGAGGTCGACTTCGTGCGCGAATCGATCGGGCCCGCTGTGACAGGCGAAATCCTCGGATCCCAACTCTCCGGTCTTTTTGGAGACCTTACACCCGCCGCACATCGCCGATCCATCCAGCATGATCGGGTTCAGACTGACTATAGTCGGGATATCCTCGGCGGTGACGAGCTTTGCCGACTCTCTCATCATAATGGCAGGACCGATTATCACGGAGAGATCAACCTCGCCGGTTCCCAGGAACTCCTCTTTGATTACATCCGTCACGAATCCTTTGGTCCCCAGAGTCCCGTCGTCGGTTGAGAGGAAGATATTCTCCTCTGGCATCCATTCTTTGATCCGATCGAGCCAGAAGAAAAGCTCCCTGTTGCGCGCGCCATAAACGAGGTAGACATCGTTCCCGATCTCATGGTGCGCACGCATGATCGGATAGATCGCCGCGAGGCCGACGCCGCCGGCTACCATGAGCACTTTATTGTCCATCTTCCTGATTTCTGACGGTTTGCCCAGTGGGCCGGAAATGGCCCGGAGCTCATCCCCGGGGCGCAGGTTCTCAAAGTCAGCGGTCGATTTACCGACGACCTGGTAGATGAGCGTGATCTCACCCTTCTTGCTGTCCCAATCGACTATGGTCAGAGGGATACGTTCCGACTCTTCATCCGTCATTACCAGCACGAACTGTCCCGCCTTACAATAACGTGAAACGACTGGAGCCTGGACAACCATCTCATAGACATCAGGGACGAGTAGCTCGTTTTTCCTGATGACATACGGTTTTGCGAACTCCTCGACCAGTGTCATCGAGTTCTTGAATCTTTCAGGATCAGGCTTTTTCTCCTGCAGGGATTTGTCTATCGCTTCGGATGCCCACTTGCCCGCTCCCATTGCCAGGATGACCGTTGCAGCACCTGTCACGGCATCGCCTCCGGCATACGTGAAGGGGAGGCTCGTCTCGCCGGTGAAGGCATCTTTGACCTCTATCGTTCCCCACTCAGATCCCTTCAGGTCTTTCGTCGTTTCGAGTATGATGGGGTTGGGTGTTGTTCCCAGTGCTGTTATCATCGTATCTACGGGAACTTCATACTCTGAACCCTCTATCGGGATGGGGCGTCTCCGACCCGAACCGTCCGGCTCACCCAGCTCCATTTTGACGACACGCATGGCCTTCACCTCTCCACGACCGTTGTCCAGGAGCTCGACCGGATTCGTCAGGAGCTGGAGGTCGATTCCTTCCTCGATGGCGTTCTCGACCTCTTCCACCCTGGCGGGCATCTCCTTGCGAGACCTCCGGTACATAATTGTGACGTTCTCTGAACCGAGGCGCTTGGCCCACCTTGCGGCGTCGATGGCGGTGAAACCGCCACCAACGACGACGGTGTTTTTGCCGACCTTGACCGGTGTATCGGCCTCCGTCTGATAGGCCTTCATCAGGTTGATCCTGACGAGAAACTCGTTGGCTGAGTATACGTGGTTCAGGTTTTCACCGGGAATTTTCATCAAGCGGGGCAGTCCGGCACCCGTGCCGATGAACACACTCGAAAAACCCTGGTCGAAGAGCTCATGAACCGTGATGGATCGGCCAACGGTGACGTTAAAGACGAACTTGACCCCGAGCATGGTGGCTATTTGGAGCTCTCGATCCAGTACTTTTTTCGGGAGACGGAAGACAGGAATCCCGTAAGCCAGAACACCACCCGGAATGTGCAGGGATTCAAAGATGGTTACTTTATAGCCCAGTATGGCCAGATCACATGCTACGGTCAAGCCGGCGGGACCGGATCCAATGACCGCGACATGGTGCCCGGCGTTTTTCCCCCTGGCGTTCTTTTTCCGTAGAGATTCGATATACTCCATGACAGCATCCGGGTGGTTTTCCCAGACGTAATCGGCGACAAACCTCTCCAGGCGGCCGATCTCGACCGGGTCATCCTTGATTGACAGGCTGCAGCTCAACTGACACTGAACTTCCTGGGGGCAGACCCTGCCGGTTATGGCGGGCAGACTGTCTCTTTCCATCAGCTTCAGCCACGATTGAAAGATCTTGCCCTCCTTGATCAATTTGATGAAGCCCGGAACGTCGATCAGGACCGGGCAGCCACCCTTTATATCGTCGGAAAATTCGAGTTTCCCCGTAGAACAGGGCATCTCACTGCATTCGAGACATCCATCGGCGCGGTGGAACGATTCCAGGTATTCCAGCCCTATGTTGACCTCGTGCGTGTCGAGATAGAGGCTTTTAACCATCGATTCGGGAGTAGGTTCCTCTTCGATCTGCCCACCGTTCAGGTGCTGTAAGATAGATTGCAGATCCTCTTCCTGGCGCAACCGTTCCTCGATCTCGTCGATCTCTCGATACGACTCAAGGAGTTCGACCTTGGAGAGTTCCTGGAGGCGATTATCTCTCAGGTGTTCGATAAAGTTCTGGTAATTTTTCATCTTTCAGTTCATCTCGCTCCGGGTCAGGAGGTTTCTTTAAGACTCCAACGGGGTTCTGGTCAATCCAAAGAATTCCGCGAAGTTTTTCCAGGCGAAATCGAGCCGGTCCTGGAGTTCGTTTAATACCTCTTTGTTTTCCTCTTTGAAAACGTGTCTGAAGCGTCCCTGCTGCTTGGCGTAAGCCCCGATCTCCTTCCTTCCGGCCTTGTCGTCATCGAAGAAGATACTCGGGATATTGTTGATCGTGAAGTAACGACGACGGCTTCTGAAATCGGTCTCTGCCTCGAAGGAGAAGAAAGCCGCTGCGTCGATAGCATCACCGGCAACCTTGATGGAGTCGGTCTTATCGTAAGCCCAGCCTGGAGGACAGGGCGCGAGGATCCTCATGTATGCTGCGCCGGGGATCATCAGTGCCTTTCTGACCTTGATGATCATGTCCTCTGCGTCATCTGGAGAAGCGGTGGCAACGTATGGGATGTTGTGTGACAGGGCGATTGAAATGATATCTTTAGGATTGGTCTGTTTACCCTTGATCAGTCTCCCCGCGGGGGCTGTCGTGGTATCCGCACCCCATGGAGTGGAACTGCATCGTTGTTTTCCTGTGTTCATGTAAGCCTCGTTGTCGTAAGTTACGGTCAACGAGTCCTGATTTCTCTCCCACAATCCGGACAGTGCCTGAATACCGATATCGAACGTTCCACCGTCTCCACCAAACCCGATAACTTTGTGTGGAGTTACGATGTCGCCATCCATAAACCTAACCCTGGCGCCCGATTCCAGTCCCGCAGCCATGGCTCCGATATTTTCAAAAGCCGAGTGGAAATAGGGAAAGCGCCAGATATTGTTGGGATAGGAAGCGGTTGCAACTGTCATGCACCCGGTGCATCCGCAGAACAACAGCTTGAAATAAATACCCTCCTCGATGAGTTTTTTTTTGACTACTTTGACTTTTTCCAAAACGGAGGTACTGACGCCGGCTTGTTCCATCTCCTCTTTGGAGGGTTCAGTGTCTTTCAGCAGGATCTTTATGACTTCGGGTCGATCGAGTTCCTCCCGGTTCATGATCCCTTCTTTGATAAGTTCCTGCTTGAGGAAGATCCCCCTCATCTGTCCGGCCTTGGCGACGAGGTTGAATACCGTTGGAGCAGTGCACCCGACACAGGTCGAGACTCCCGGAGCAAGGGCTCCCTTCAACAACCTGTAGTCGTTGTCCTTGGTGTCGACTTCCGGGATCTCACGGTGAAGGAGGATACTCTCCCGGTTATACGTTCCGATCCGCTTGTTTCTGTATATCTCCATGTCCATGAAAGTTCCCGACTTGACGTAGTTGTCCTCGTATTTGGGGTCGATATCTTTAAGCTGGATCACTCTTTTTCACTCCTTATTGATTTTCTACCTTTACTCTCTCAGCCTTCGCGCGGGGTGCTTCTCCTGCCTCACCTCTCCACTCGAAATAGGCCCTCGCGGCCGCCCGCTTGTTTGCCTCGATTACCTTGTTCGCGAACGGGAGTTTATTGATGTCTTTCATCAAGATGTCGATGTCGAGAATCTCTCCAGTGATGCCCATCAGGGCTGCCAGCATGGCGATACTGTTCCTCCTGCCATCACCGATCTCTTCATTGGCGATCTTGTAACCATCAACGGTGTATATTCTTCGTCCTTCAATATCGAATTCCTTCCGAATCTCTTCGGGAGACAGGTGGGAATTGACCAGAATAATACCGTCATCTTTGAGTCCGCGAATGGCTTCCGCATCGAGGAGCCCGGGGTTGACAAATATATCGATGTCGGAATAGATGATGGGAGATCGTTCGTTGATGGTTCCGTCACCAATCCTGACATATCCCTGTGTGGGAGCTCCACTTCTCTCCGCGCCATATACCGAGAAACCCTGCGCATATTTCCCCCCGGTCTCGATCGCGGCAGAAGCCAGGATCTTGCTGGCTGTCTTGATCCCTTCTCCACCCCTGGCGAACATTCGGATATCGATGCTCTTCTTCTCCAGCGGCTGATAATATTTTTCGTCAGTCTGCTCCGGCGACAGCAGAGCGTCTTTACGATCGTCCCTGACATCGATGTGATAGACCTTGCGGTAGTATGATTCCGGGGGGTGCTGCCCGATCACGTCGACTATATTGAGTGCCCTCCCGATCGTGTCCATCCCGACGAGGCGACCTCCGAGACCGAAGATCAGGTTGACCACTCTGGGTCTTTCCGATTCCGGAAGCGTGTAGAGGCTCTCGATAACTTCCATGGTCATGGGTCCGACATTGGAACCGAGGACTGGAGCACGCTCCAGGACCCCGACAGCATCCTTTCCTCTGAGCGCCTCTCGGACCTTATTTACGGGGAAAGGCCTGAAACACTTGATGATCAGGAGCCCTGCCTTAACTCCTCTCGAGCGCACATCACTGATCTTGTCACGTATCGTCCCCGTTGCCGAACCAATGGCGACCAGGGCTATTTCCGCGTCGTCGAGGTAATACTCCTCGATCATCTCCAGTTTCGTCCCGATTATCGGAGCCAGCTCACTCGAGATCTCTTCGAAAAGTACCCCCGACTTCCTCGTCCCCTCCATCTGCGATTCCTTGATCTCCGAATAGTAATCGGAACCGGCTATTCCCGGGTAGGCCACAAACTTATCCTCATCGGTAGCAAGTGGATATTTTGGCTTCCATTTCCCCACGAATTTCTTTACGACTTCGTCAGGGAGAACTTCCAGCCGTTCGGTAATGTGGCTCAGTTCGAACCCGTCGATGTTGACGATGACCGGTAGATAACAGGCCTCTGAAAGTCGCGGGGCGAGGATGTGAAAGTGATATGCCTCCTGTACGTTCGTCGCGAAGAACTGAAGCCATCCTGTATCCCGTTGAGCCATAATTGTGCTGTGGTCACACAGGATATTGAGAGGAGCGCCTAGAGAGCGATTGACAACCGCGATAACGCCCGGTAAACGGCTCCCCGCATAGTAGTGGAGGATCTCGTGCATGAGGGCAAGACCGGCCGATGAAGTGGCGGTAAACACCCTGGCTCCGGCGGCTGCAGCCGCCTGGATAGTCGATATAGCGCTGTGTTCCGATTCGACCGCTATGAAATCGGTTTTGATCTTCCCGTCTGCCACGGCACTGGCGATATCGTGGGCAAGTTCGGTCGATGGTGTGATCGGAAAGGCGGCAACTGTCCCGTATTCGATCTGCTGAACGGCATATGCCACCGCCTGATTCCCGGTCATGGCCTTCACCTGTTTTCCGACAGAGGAAGCCCCGGTTTTCCCCTTACTCTCCAGTTCAGAATTCAATTTTGATAGTGCTGTGACCCCTGATTCTGACATCTTCTCTTCCCAACCCTTTCTGAATTGTCACTTATTATTGGAGTTGTCTTTCTTTTCGTTGTTCGATGTTACGGATATTATATCTTCCGGACAATGCTGGTAACAGAGCCCGCATACCACACACTTGTTGGCGTCGCCTATAACTACCTCGCCTATCCTCCATGCTCCGGTCAGGTTGTATGAATCCTGGTTTGTAACCACGATTAGACCCGCGTGATGAGGGAGTTGCTGCCAGGTCAGGGGTCTTTCCGGATCAAAAGACGTTTTGGTAGATTTCGGGTCGGGATACGAGGAATCGATAGATTCGCGGAGCTTCCCCCTCTCCCCTTTAAGCTCCAGAGAGCCCGTAGGACATTCCTCGGTACAGATCCCACAACCTTTACAGTACCTGAGGTCGATCTCGACGGTGACATCGTTCAGAGTACCCTTCGAGATCATTTTACCCCTTTTGAACTTCAGGTCCGAGGTGTTACCTTCGAGACCATATTTCTCCTTATTTTCGTTCTCGTAAGATTTTTTCACAATACCGTCCTCTCGCTATTATCTGATGAAGGATCTTTACTGGCAGTCTATATCCCGGCTAAAATGCCATGCGTTCCACGGACGGATACTCATCGGGGGCACATGTTTCCGGAGGGAACATTCTGGAAGGGGATTGGGGTATAGAAGATGCTGTATATCCAAGAGAGCGAAGAGCAATATCCGTGTTTTTTATTGGATCCATCAGCCAGTTCAGACAAAATTCATCTCCCTGTCTCAACCTGCCAGATCCTTTTTAACGTTATCAAACCCTCTCAAGAAGTCGCCCAACTGTAACACGTCGGATTTTTTTTCAAAAGTGATTGTCTGTATCGATTAAAAATATAACCATTTCGATAATATAGTCAAGAATCCCACAAATCGTTTTTTCTGTTTCCACGTGGATATCACCGGTTTCTTGATATTTTACGAATATACCCTATATTTTTGTCAACGTATCTCTTACGGGTTGCCCTGAAACGGGCACCTGATTCGATCGGAAGGAGATAGCATGATCATCGGTCTCAGCGGTAAAAACGCATCAGGAAAGGGCGAAATCGCCCGTTTTCTTGTTGAAAAAGGATTTGAGTATCATTCTCTCTCGGACGTGATACGGGAGGATCTGAGCGCCACGGGAGATGATATTACGAGGGAGAATCTCATAACCCGGGGGAATGAGATGAGGGAACGATTCGGTCCCTCGATTCTCGCCGACAGGATAATTATCAGGATAAAAACAGACAGGAACATCATTGTCGATTCGATCCGACACCCCGCGGAAGTTGATGCCTTCCGCAAGATAGCGGAGTTCACACTTCTCTGGGTGGAAGCAGGGGAAAGGGTCAGGTTCGAGCGGATCAAAGGGAGGAAGAGAAAAGGTGACCCGGAGGTAATGAGCGAATTTAATGAGGTGGAAAGACGGGAGTTGGAGGGAGCGTCTGAGTTTCATCAGCAGCTCCTGCGATGTAAGGATTTGGCCGATCTTGTCGTTGAAAATAACGGGTCCATAGAGGATCTGCTGCAGCAGATCCACGGAGTTCTCCTCGATCTCAGCAGGAACTACAAAAGGCCCTCGTGGGACAAATATTTCATGGAAATCGCCCGGGTGGTCGCTATGCGGAGCAATTGTCTCAAGAGGAAGGTCGCGGCAATAATCGTAAAAGACAAGCGTATAATATCGACCGGTTACAATGGAACTCCACGGGGGACGAAGAACTGCAACGAGGGGGGATGTCCCCGGTGTGGGCGGCTGACATCGAGTGGAAAGGATCTCTCCGAGTGTTTCTGCTCCCATGGTGAAGAGAATGCCATTACACAGGCTGCCTACCACGGCGTAAGCCTGAATGGAGCTATCCTCTATTCCACCTTTTCGCCCTGCCTGATCTGCACCAAAATGATCATCAATGCCGGGATCGAAGAGGTGATCTACAACGCGGAGTATCCGCTCGGCGAATCATCGTTGAAATTGCTGAAAGAAGCCGGGATTGAGGCACGTCAACTGGAGTTGTAGGATGGGACAGTTGACCGCTATTATTCTGCATTGTCGGTCTTGAGGATTATTGGATGCCATTTTGCCCGGAGTGCAAATCGGAATATCTCGATGACGTATCGCATTGTGAGGACTGCGGAATCTCGCTCGTAGAGGTTCTGCTGGATGAAGAGGAGGAGCCCGACCTCGAGCTCGTTGAAGTCTGGTGCGCGCCGAACGAGATCGAGGCTCAGATGGTCAAGGCAATTCTCGAGGGGAACCGGATCGCGTGTCTGTTGAGCGGGGAGTCCTTGAGACATACACACGGTATAATGGTCGATGGTCTCGCCGAGGTAAGGATCCTTGTTCGGATCGACGAGGCCGGACGGGCCGAGGAAATCGTCGAGGAATATCAGAAGAACCGATAAACTTCTTGTCATTCCGGCTTGTCCGGAATCGAAGAAGTAGAGTGGGCATTGCCCACCATTTCATAATTGCGGAAATAATAATGCCGGCGGTCGGAGTCGAACCGACACGAACCGAAGTTCGCGGGATTTTGAGTCCCGTGCGTCTGCCTATTCCGCCACGCCGGCAATTAGTTGGCTATCAATAGATTACGTTTTTGGCTTATATCCTCTTTTGCCTCAACTGTCATAAAACTGACATAATTCTTATCACCAAACCCAAGTGTATCCACTGCTTGCTGCTTATGTTCCTTGCTCAGATGCGCATATCTCATTGTCATGGCGATTGTCTTATGACCCATGAGTTCTTTCACTGTCGGGATGTCCGCTCCGTTCATCACAAGGTGAGAAGCAAAAGTATGACGAAGGTCATGAAACCTGCACTTTTTGATACCGGACCGTTTGAGTGCGTTCAGGTATCCGGTCCTAATATCTTTGTATGGTTTCCCCTTGCTCTTTGCAAAGACATACTTACCAAGCGTGTTAATTTTAACGGTTTTTAGTTCCTCAGTCAATTGCTTGTTCATGGGGATATGACGTATACCATCATTCTTACTTTTTTCAACGGTGATAAGTCCTCTATCAAAATCCACCTGGTCCCAGGTGAGCGAGAGAATCTCTCCTCGTCTCATCCCAGTATTGAGAGCCGTTATAATAATCGATCGTATATGGTCGTTAGCCGCATCAATCAATCTTTTACTCTCTTCATTGGTCAACCACCTCAATCGTCCTTCTGGTTCCTTGAAGAACTTGACTTCTTTGACAGGATTTCTTGCTGCTTTCTCCCAATGAATGGTCATCGTAAACATGTGTTTGAGACAAGCCAGTTCACTATATCCTGCCTTGACGATACCGTCAACGATGGTCATAAGGGCGAAGCTTGTTTGCCTATTAAGCACTTTTTTGGCACAAGATTCGCAATATCAGGTGATTTGTTTGAATCCACGGTATTGTTATAGACAGAGCGGGTTATTATGAATCGGTTGGTTTTTGCTTGTTTATTGATATGTGTTCTCGGTTGTGGCAGGTGGAGTGGTAGACCCCCAAATATTATATTGATAACGATCGATACACTTCGGGTGGACCATATCTCATGTTACGGGTATGAGAGGAGTACAACACCCTTTCTTGACACTATTGCAAGTAAGGGCACCCTTTTCCAAAAAGCGTACGCAACCTCCTCCTGGACGTTACCGTCCATGACCTCTATCTTCACGGGACTCTACCCGCGCACACATGGTCTTCACCGGGTTACTTTTGTTCACAACGAGGAGAGAAAAATCACGACGTGGGGCACTACAACACACCAGGTTCTCTCTCCACATTTGGTTACCCTGGCCGAAGTGCTGAAAAAGAATGGATATCGGACCTTCGGAATTTCATGCAATCCACATTTGTCAGAAGGAATGGGGTTTGCTCGTGGTTTCGATTACTTCGGGAATTACTGGTTCGTGGATGGGAAAATCATCAATCACAAAGTACAACTGTGGGAAGAAGAACTGAAGGAATCGGACCGATATTTCCTCTGGCTTCACTATTTCGATCCTCACGACCCATACGAGGCCCGCGAACCTTGGATACGAGAATACAACTCGAACGAGGAACAGTACCGAAAATGGTCGGAAGAATCTTATAATATATTCGGCCGAGAGAAAGAGGTAGCCTCCCAGCCGGGTTTACTCGAGACGCTTGTGGACCTTTATGATAGTGAGATCAATTATACGGACAGCTTGATCCAGGTGCTACTTCAAGAGTTACTGCCTCCTGATCCGAACCGGATGATCATCATCACCTCCGATCATGGTGAGGGTTTTCTGGAGCACGAACTGGTTGGGCACGGTAATTCGCTATTCGAAGAACTGATCAGGGTTCCTCTTATTATTATGCCGCCGGAGGGAAAAATCGTTTTCTCCTTTGTAGATCAGTCCGTTACTATCAATGATATCTTCCCGACGATATGCGAAGCTGCAGGTCTGGACGTCCCTTCTGGGCTTCATGGGAGGAGCCTCTTTCCACTTATGGAGGATGAAAGAGAAGTGGAATGGGATGGGGAAAGGGATATTATATCAGAGGTTCGTCGGGAGGACGTGGAGGAGGGTTACCAGGAGGTACTTATACGGGGTAGATGGGAATACAATGTTCGGAGAAAGAGAGGGAAGGAAAGTCTGGAACACTTTCTCTATGATCTCGAGAACGATCCCAGTGAGCGGGTGAATCTGATTCAGAGCGATCCAGTGACAGCCTCTAACATGCTCACAGCCCTGAACATGTGGCTCGATGCTTATCCATTATTCGAGGCACCAGTAGCGGAGCAAATGATGAACAGGGAGCAGATGGAGCAATTAGAATCACTGGGATATTTGGAGGGGAATTAACTTCAGAGGTTATGACCCGAGATTAGCACTAAATCATGTAGTAAAACTGCAGTAATAACTCATACATAATGAGAATCTATAATACTGATATATCTAACCTCGTTCCCTCCTCGTACGAACGGATTGCCGGGCAGTTCCACTATCAGG
>CAYTWO010000051.1:9754-15824 GCA_964442125.1 uncultured Gemmatimonadota bacterium | reverse complement strand
CTTGACACGGTGGAGTATGGGACTTATTATCAAAAAAAGAGATAGCGCTACGACTTTTCAAATAAACAGCCAGGAGATAGAGACAGGGAAAAGATGGCTTCCAAGGCCCTTTCTGTAAAACGATCATGATGGGAGGAAATATGTCCTCCTATTTTTGTTTAATTTACACCTAATTTGAGAGAATCACTCAACTCAGGTTACAGGGAAGCGATATCATTTGACCGATGGGTATGAAGGATTTCAGGAAAACGACGGGTTCTTATCCCCCCCTTTTGGCATCGTTAAAGGGATGGTTCTCGAGGAATGTCTTATTGAAGGTGACCTCTATCGCCATAGGACTCTTCCTGTGGTTCAACGCGGTTACGGACCAGACCCACCAGATGGACTATCCTGTCCCCCTGGAAATAGTAGTTTCTGATACGACCCTGATCGTCGTCAATGATCCGGTTATGGATGTGAACATCTTATTTGCCGGTACCGGAAAGGAATTGCTGAAGTTATGGTGGAAAAAACCCTTCTTCATCAGGGAAGTCGAAGGGGGAGAGATCGGGGTAAGGAACTTGAGCCTGGATGTCTCCTCTTTATCGATGCCAACCGGTCTAAACCTCATTCCGCTGGGGATCAAATCACCAGCGACTCTCCATGTCGCCCTGGATAAATTGGTCGAGAAGGAGGTGAGGGTCTGTTCTCGACTCAAGGTCCAACCGAGAGAGGAATACGTTATTCTGGGGGATATTCTGATAGACCCTCCAACCGTCGTGCTGGCGGGTGCTCGTGGAGAATTGAGCGATCTGGATTCGGTAACAACTGTTGAGAGCCTTCTCGAGGGCGTCGTAGATTCTTTTTCAACGACATTGCAGCTGGATCTCTCCGCCCTGCGGACCGTGACGGCGAAGGTCCAGGCAGTGACTATATCGGGACGGGTCGAGAAATACGTCGAGATAGCGCTTGAGGGGATCCCCATCACCTTGAAGGGTAGGTTAAAGAAGAGGTTCAGTATCCAGCCGGACATGATCCAACTCGTCGTTATCGGACCAATATCCTTGATTCAATCTCTCAGGAAAGAAGAAGTTGATGTCTATATCGAGATAAATGACCCACCGGTTGGAGAGACTTACTACTCTCCGATGATTGAACTCCCTGAGGGGATCGAACTTTTATCTGAACAACCGAAACTTTTTAAAGCGGTCCCAGTTGATGAAGCCAGCAACAGCTCACCTGAAAACCTCACTAGTGCCTCAAATTTTCCAGACTAACATTCTGTAGGAAAATATTTCCACAATTATCCACTCCCTCGCCGGGTTGAGAGACAAGATCATACGTGTGGATTTGCTCCCAAACGTTATGATTCAAGGGATTATGCCCTCAATCTTCGGCGAGTGGTTTGGAATTTCTCCTTCCCAACAGTTCGCCTTTTTCTGGCATGTTTATTGAAGAAAGGCGGGTAGTATATCTGGAATCTCCTTCAGGGGTTTTACACCAGATAGACTTCATCCGGTTGTTCATGATTTTCAGGCTCCCCCGTGGAGCGGAACGCTAAAATTCAGTGACCTTGAAGATAAAGCGAGGGAAAAATTGAAAGGCGCAAAGATCAATTGTGGAATCTTCCAGCAGGAAGAAGAGGTGGTCAGAGGTCTTACACTCCAAATCAACCAGATAAAGATGCCAGAGATCAGAAAAATACGCGCCCAGGACCTTCTCGAGAAGGTCGATTCACTCCTTGATTGCTGGATGTACGAGGAGGGTAGAGTAGACTGCTATAATTGCCAGTTGATCTCACGTCTGAGAAAAAAGACGGCCCTCTTTGTTATCGGTGTCTCTGACCTGGAAAGGTAGCGTGTACTGAAATGGATGAAAATGTCTCCAAATTGACAAAAGAAAAGATATTGGTTGTAGATGATGAACCCGATACGGTGGCAATGATTCAGTTTATCCTCGAGCAGGATGGATACGAAGTGATCTCTGCTGAGAACGGATACGAAGCACTTGGTGCTGCCATCGCGGAGAATCCAGATCTCATTATCCTCGACGTTCTTCTCCCGAAACTCAACGGATATGAGGTGTCTCGGATCATCAAAGAAGAGACCAGGGGAAAACCGGTCAGTGAATACATTCCTATACTGATACTGACTGGGGCCAAATTCTCGGACACCGGAAAAGAAAAGTTATTGAGGTCCTGGAGTATGGCTGAAGACTTCATGTACAAGCCATTCGATATCGATGAACTTGAAAAAAGGGTGAAGGACCTTCTCGAGAAGAAAAGGGGAACTTCATGAGTGAGAACGGAGAAAAAAAAAGAGTACTGATCGTCGATGATGAGAAGAATTTCGTAAAGCTTCTTCGATTTAACCTTGAGGAGAGAGGTTTCGAGTGCTTCGAAGCTTATGATGGTAAAACTGCATTGGACCAGGCGGTGCATGAACGACCAGACCTTATCCTCCTCGATCTTCTCCTCCCCGAGATGACCGGCGTTGAAGTCTGTTCTGAACTCAAGAAAAACTTCCTGACCTCGCAGATCCCTGTCATCATGATCACGGTGAAGACCGACTACCACGACAAGATCCTGGCCTTCGAAGAGGGTGTTGACGATTTCATCAGCAAACCTTTTCAGTTGGAAGAGTTTGGAGCCAGGATCAAGATGATACTGCGAAGAATGGAGAAGAGTCTGAGCTCCAATCCACTCACCAAGTTGCCAGGTAACATCAGCATCAATAAGGAGATCGACAACCGGATCAAGGAGGATAAAAAATTCGCTCTCGCTTATCTCGATCTGGATAATTTTAAACCGTACAACGACCATTACAGTTACGTCAAGGGAGACAGGATCATCAGGAGAGTGGCGGAGGTTATTTTAGAGGTAGTGGACCGACTGGGGACCAAAAGCGACTTTGTAGGTCACATCGGAGGTGACGATTTTGTTCTTATCACACACCCGAATCGTGTGAAGAAAACCTGTGAGGAGATAATCACGAGGTTTAGAGAACTTCTTCCAGAGTTCTACGAAAAAGAAGATCTGGAAGCGGGATATATAGAGGTCCCCAATAGGCGTGGGAATATAGTGCGGTATCCTACTCTATCTATATCGATCGGTGTGGCCACGAACGTGCACATGAAGATCACGTCTCATATCCGGGCAGCCGAGGTGGCCACCGAGATGAAAAATTTCGCGAAGACTTTTCGTGGCTGCAGTTTAAAGATCGACAAGAGAAGATCTTAGGTTACACGCTCAACTTAGGTTACAATGTCAAAGGCAGATTATTTATCCTGGAGGAATAAATGTCACGGATCCTTGTAGTTGATGATGAAGAGGAAATGCTGAGGAGTATCAAACTCGCTTTTGAGGGACAAGACCATGAATGTGTCTTCTCGTCGGATGGACTCGATGCCCTTGAAAAGGCAAGGAAGTGGCATCCCGACCTGATTATCCTGGATATCATGCTGCCTGGTCTTGATGGATATAAGATAAGTCGCTACCTGAAATACGACTCGCAGTTCCGACACATTCCGATTATCATGCTAACCGCAAAAAGTGATGAGAAAGACAGGATCTTAGGTTTTGAAGCCGGGACGAACGAATTCGTTACAAAGCCCTTTACGCTGGAGAAATTTTTAGGCGTCGTCTCTCAGTATGTCCCCATGAAGACACCTGAATAAAAGGAGGTTCTTAATGGCAAAGATCCTTGTAGCGGATGACGAACCTGATATCGTAGAGACGATCCAATTAGTCCTCGAAGCCAGGGGACACGAAGTCCTCAAGGCCAATGATGGCATGGAGGCATTGGATCAGGCCAGAAACCACAACCCCGATATCATCTTTCTCGATGTGATGATGCCGAAGTTAGATGGTTATAGGGTCTGCCGTATGCTGAAGTTCGATTCCCAGTACAAGAAAATTCCGGTTGTTCTCCTTACGGCGAGAGCCGGCTCGAAGGATATCTCGACCGGCGGGGAAGTCGGAGCTGATGAATACATCACCAAACCTTTTGACGTTAACGATTTGCTGGAACTTGTTGACAGACTGGTAGAAAATGGTGATGCTGAAGGGGATGAAGTTGAGTGAGAACAAGAAAAAAAGACTGGGTGAAATCCTGATCTCTTCCAATATCATCACAGATGAACAGCTGCAGGAGGCCCTCAAAGTTCAGAGCAACACCCATCAGAAACTCGGGGAGATCCTGATACAGCTCAATTATGTCAAGGAACAGGATCTGTTAGAACTCCTGAGCGAACAATTAAGTATTCCTACGATCGACCTGGATCATTATGTCATCGATCCTCAGACGATCTCTCTGATCTCCAAGTGGCTGGCAGAGACATACAAAGTCATTCCACTGTTCAAACTTGGAGACACGCTGAACGTCGCTATGACAGACCCACACGATATCGTAGCTCAGGATGAGATCAGGCGCGAGACAGGGCTCGATGTGGAACCGGCTATCTGTACCATCTCCGCCATGGAAAAGGCCATTGCGCAATATTACGGTTCCGGTGGCGGCTCCCTCGATGACATGATCAATGAGGTCTCAGAGGCATCGAAAGAATTTGGCCTGAACGAGGAAATAGATGTTAAGAACCTCGAGGGAATGATCCAGGAGGGACCTGTTATCCGGTTCGTGAACGAGCTGATCCTTCAGGCTGTGAAGGAAAAAGCCAGTGATATCCACATCGAACCTGAAACAAAGTTTACCAGGACACGCTTCCGTGTCGATGGTGAGATGTCCGAGATATCTGTACTGCCTAAAGGCATGGAGTTGCCTGTAATATCACGGATCAAGGTGATGGCCAAGCTCGACATCGCCAAGAGCCGCATACCCCAGGATGGTCGCTTCGAGCTGAACCTTCCAACAGATGAGATAGGGGTGAGGGTGTCGACATTTCCCACTATCTATGGAGAGAACCTCGTGATGCGGATACTGAACAAGAAATCCGTTTCTATGGGGATCGACAATCTTGGCCTGGATGGCGATGACCTGAAAAAAGTAAAGGAATTATCGAAGAAACCGTATGGTTTTCTCCTCGTTACGGGGCCAACGGGAAGCGGAAAGACCACTACCATTTACGGGATACTCAACGATATCAACACTATCAAGAAAAACATAATAACTATCGAAGACCCGGTCGAATACCAATTGGAAATGATCCGGCAATCTCAGGTCAATCCAAAGGCCGGCTTGACCTTTGCAGGTGGTCTGCGTGCCATCCTCCGGCAGGACCCGGATGTTATCATGGTGGGTGAGATCCGTGACAGGGAGACGACGGACATCGCGATCCAGGCAGCCATGACGGGCCACCTCGTCCTCGCCACTTTCCACACGAATGATGCCGCGAGCGCTCTGACGAGGATGGTGGAGATGGGCATCGAGCCTTTTCTTTTATCCTCCACGGTTACGGGTGTCATCGCACAGAGGCTTGTCAGGACGCTGTGTGTTAAGTGCAGGGAGCCGTTTACACCTTCCCCGGAACTCATGGAACGGATGTTTGGTGAGGCCAACGTGGAAGGTAATTTTTTCAGACCCGGGGGTTGTGAGGAATGTCGCATGACCGGGTTCAGGGGGAGGAAGGCTATATTCGAGGTCCTCATGATCGATGATGACATTAGAGACTGCCTCGTTTCTCAGCCTCACAGTGCCAGGATCAGGGAGATAGCGGTATCCAAGGGTATGAGCGTACTCCGTGAAAGCGGCCTGAAGAAGGTGATATCCGGTGAAACGAGCCTGGAAGAAGTCCTCGAAGTGACTATTGAAGATGAGTAAGTTCGATATTTCAATCCAGACTGAGACCGGTTGGATCCAGCAACCTTCAGGGTTCAAGTGATGGTACTATATGCGTACAAGGCCAGAAATGAAGGAGGGGGTCTCGTCAGGGGGAAACTCGAGGGGGAAAACACCCAGGAGGTTGTTGAAGAGCTCGGAAAGATTGGATACGTTCCGATCGATATCAGGCGCAGCGTGGGAGGTTCGCGCCGATTTTCCCTTTGGAGGGACAAGCGGGTCAGGCAGGATGTCCTGATCCTATTTACGAGACAGTTCTATACGATTGTCAAAACGGGAGTTCCTCTCATAAGGGGGCT
>CAYTWO010000051.1:0-9654 GCA_964442125.1 uncultured Gemmatimonadota bacterium | reverse complement strand
GTGCCGAAATTCGTGACGATGTTCGCCCGCTTTGAAATGGAATTACCGCTGCCGACAAGGATTCTCATAATGACAAATTTCTATTTCAGGGAATACTGGCATATCAACTTTTTGATCATCATCGCGATCGTTTTCGGGTTTCGTATGATGGTCAAGACGGATTGGGGGGAGAGGGTGTGGGACGGCGTAAAATTGTCGATTCCGATAATTGGCAAAATCACCTTCAAAGGAATTATTTCGAGGGTCGCGAGGATATTCGCCACTTTGAGTGGAAGCGGTGTCCCGATCCTCGAGGCGATGGATATCCTCAAAAACGCCGTTGGGAATACGATCATTTCCGATCGGATCGATAAAATAAGGGATCATGTCATGGAGGGATCAGGCATCGCGATTCCAATGAACAAGGTGGGCGGTTTTCCTCCACTCTTTGTCCATATGGTGTCAATCGGGGAAGAGACAGGGGCCATGGAAGAGATGTTGACAGAAGTATCCAGGCATTATGAGACAGAGGTCGATTATCACTTACGACGGCTGACATCCGCGATAGAGCCGGTCCTTCTGCTGAGCCTCGGTGCAATGGTTCTTCTCCTGGCTCTCGCGGTATTTATGCCGCTTTGGAATATGACGGGGATTATCAGGCATTAGGAGATAGCATTGAATGAAATGAGGAAAATATCATTGAAATTTAAGGGTCAAGGGAGGCTCAAAAGATCCTCGTCCGGGATAACCGGCTTCACCCTCATTGAATTGGTCATGATCCTGGTGGTCTTGGGTTTGCTCGCCGCTGCCGCTATACCTGGGGTCGGGCTCATGATCGAATCGTCCAAGAAGGCGGCAACTCTTCAGGAAATGCAGGAAATCAAGCGGGCGATCGTCGGCGTCCCCACGGTAACGAGTGGGGGAAAGCTCGTCAATGCCGGCTATGAGGGGGATGTTGGTTCCCTCCCTCCTGACCTGCTCGGTCTCACATCGAAACCGGTCGGGGTGTCTGATTACAACAGGTTTACCAGGAGAGGGTGGAATGGACCATACATCGATTCCGACAACCTCGATTACCTGACGGATGCATGGGGGTCGTCATATCAATACGATTCAGGCGCCCGGACGATTACAAGCGTGGGTTCTTCTGAGAGCATAGTCATTTCCTTTTAGGTGAACCACCTCGGTAAATGAAAGATTGAAATGATAAATGACTCGAACATCGGATCGCTGGATAGACGAGGGAATATATTTTCAGAACCTGGCTTCACTTTCCTCGAGATGGTCATAATCATCGTAATTATAGGGATACTGAGCACGGTTGCCATGCGTGGAATAGACAACGCCCTGGAGGGCGGAAGGTTCGAGGCGACCGTGGAGGAGATGAATCAGCTCGTCCACGGCATAGTTGGTAATCCGGGACTATACTCCGGTGGAGTCAGGACAGATTTCGGCTATTTCGGTGATGTGGGATCCCTGCCTCCCAATCTTGACGCACTGGTCACCAACCCTGGATATGGCACCTGGGATGGTCCGTACATCACGAGGGATTTCACACAGGATCCGAATGGCTTCAAGACCGATGGCTGGGGGAATCTATATACCTATACGGGAGGGGTGACCATAACGAGCAGTGGTGGCGGGAGCACAATAACGAGGAATATTGCGGACAACTCGAGTGACCTGACGAGCAATACGGTCAGCGGGGTAATCCTAGACGGGCTGGGTATTTCTCCGGGATCGGATGCCGCCAATGTTACTGTGAAGATCACTCATCCCAATGGTTCGGGATCGGTGACGACAAAGACCACCTCGCCCGCGGGTTCCGGGGTTTACAGCTTCACGAACCAGATTCCTGCCGGGAACCACCTGATGCAGGCGATTTATTCCACGACAGCAGATACAACATCTGTTTACGTCTCCGTGCTTCCAGGCTCCGACGCGGTTGTAAACCTGAGGATTCCCGGGGATCTCTGGAGCGGTGCCGGCGGATCGAGCGGTCTGACATACGTGAGCGGCTCGGCTACGACGGCAGGCGGCAGTAATGAGCATGTAGAGTTTAATATAGAGAACACGACAGGCAGTGACATATCTATCACCTCGATCCAGGCTGTTTATGCAACGAGCGCGTGGTATGAAGAGATCAAGATTGGCGGGAATAAGGTCTTTGACGATAACAACCCGAGGGGTGCCAGCGGAGATACCAAGACGTTTTCCGCGATCGTCATCTCGAACGGCAGTAATGTGAAAATAGAATACAAAAAGTTCAAGGATGCACAAACGGGAGGGGCAAGCAACGTCGACATGACCGGGACTTCATTCACGATCACCTTCAGTGATGGGTCATCGGTGTCGTTCAGTGTATAGGGATATTGTCGTCTCCTGGTTTGTTCTCTGTCAGGGTGGATCGATTGAATACGGATCATCTGAAATATTATGAGGTGCTCGGGATGGAGAGGGAACCGTTTGCCGCAGACGCGGATACCGGTTTCTTCTATCCAACCCCGGAGCACATGGGATGCCTTCGCAGGCTCCAAACCTCGCTAAGGATGAACGGTGGGGTAAATCTCATTCTCGGTGAACCGGGTGCCGGAAAGACGATGGTGGCAAAAATCGCCGGTGATCACGTTGCCTCCCGCGAGGACAATTTTGTCTTCAGGACTATCCCAAGCCTGGACATTCGATCCGAATATCAGCACCTCAAGATATTATGGGATACGTTCGAGATCGAGACCCCATGCAGATCGACGGTCGAGTATCGCAACGCGATAGGCGATTTCCTGTTTCGACAAATGATCGAGGAGGGTAAGCGCATCGTCCTGATCGTTGATGAGGGGCATGAATTGAAGAGACCTGGTATAAAGGTTCTGATGGAGCTTCTCGATTATCGATTAGACCGCTCGAGGCTCTTCCACCTGGTGATATTCAGCAGGATCGAGTTACTGGAACGGGTCAGGAAGTGGAGAGGATTCGAAGAATTGATCAATCTCGTCTACACCATCAATCCACTCGAACTCGATGAGATGAAGGAAGTCATCCACCATCGGCTGAAGGTCGCCGGTTGCAGGAACTCGAATGAATTGTTTGACGATCTGGCGCTTCACGAGGTCTGGCGGTTCAGCGGGGGAAATCCCTTGAAGGCGATCGTGATGTGTTACCGTTCCCTCATCTCCATGACGATGCGCGATAACGGGATAGTTGGTCCTGAAACGGTAATATCGGTTGCCAGGAATTGGAGGGTTCAGCCTTGATAGACGAGGATAGGCTTCTTCCCAGCACCGAGGTTGCTGGAGATCCTGATAAACAGTCCGGGGAGGTAGCCGATGGTGAAAATGCGACCTCGTGGAAAGACCACGATGAGGCGAGACAGGTGAAGAAGTCGGTTGAACCGGTCGGAAGGGTGGGATTAGCCGGCCTGTTCAGTAAATCACTGTTGAGAAGTGGAAAGGCTACACTTGGAATCGATATCGGTACCCAATCGGTCAAGATGATTCTCTTGAAGCGCAAGGGAAAAACGATCGAGTCTCTTTCCACGAGGATTGTCAAGCGTCCTGCAGCGGATTTGGGTGAAAAGGGTCAGATCGAAGATGTAATCCCTCTGATCAAGGATGCCGTAAAAGATTTCAGGGAGGGGGTCAACAATGTCGTAATCTCGGTCCAGGGACCGGCTGTAATGATCAGACGACTTGGGGTTCCTCCGATGCCCAAGAGCGAGCTCAAGTTGGCAATCCCCTGGGTAATCGGCAAATTTTTGCGTTATCCTGTCAGGGATGCCGTATTCGATTACCAGATCCTGGGGGAAAGAAAAGGTAGCGCGGAGTTGGAACTGGTGGTCGTAGTGGCCAGGAAGGAATGGATTATACGGTTGATGGCACAGTTCAAGAAAATCGGTCTTCCTCCTTCTGTCGTGACGATTTCCCCTTTCGCCCTGGGGAACCTGATGCGTTACCTCGAAGGGGATAAAGACACTTATGATGTAGTTATAAATATCGGGGAACGCGTGACGAGTATCAGTTTTTATTCCGCGAATAGGCTCGAGTTTTCGAGGGACATAATGACGGCCGGCGATGCAATAACGTCTTCACTGACGGGTAAAGTGACATACAAGGGAGAAGAGTTTACAATCGGCCCTGAAATGGCAGAGGAAATAAAGTGCCGTTACGGGATACCGATCGGTGAGACACCGGAATTCTCTGATAAGGGGATACCGGTCGCCAGTATACAGGCCCTGATTAGACCTGCGGTCGAACGACTTGCCACTGAAATCGACCGAT
Organism: uncultured Gemmatimonadota bacterium; assembly: GCA_964442125.1. GTDB lineage: Bacteria > Gemmatimonadota > CAZMKB01 > CAZMKB01 > CAZNLH01 > CAYTWO01. Next base: position 5,401 of record CAYTWO010000051.1, on the reverse strand, counting down.
CTATCAAGTACGCCAACCGGACTTATCAAATAGAAAACATCGGCAGGATACTTCTGACCGGTGGATCGGCTAATCTCACCAACCTTTCAGAGTATCTTGAAACGGCTCTTGGACATCCGGTGGAGAAATTCAACCCTGCGATTAAAATTGATGCGATCGAGCAATTTCTTGATGAGGATAGCCATGCGATCTTCGATAAATTGGGACTCTCATTGTCTGTGGCTCTGGGTCTCGCCATAGACAGAGGTGATGGGTTGAATCTCGTCTTAAAGGGAGTCCAGGATATCAAGAGAGCAACCCTCGAAAAGAAGTTGTTGAGGATAGCGGCAGGACTGCTTCTACTGGTACTAACCGGAACTTCTGTAAACCTGGAAATCAAGAGAAGGATAGATGAGAGAAAGTTTATGATCGCAAATGATATGTGGAATTCGATAAAGAACGATCCGAGTTTCGACGATGTCAATACGATACGTGCAAGGGTCAGAAAGGTTGAACAGCTCTTGGAGAGGTTTACTCTTAACAGGGATTTCACGTCTCTTCTTCTCAAAGATATCAGCCATCGTGTTCCTGAGGGTGTAGTCCTCGAAGATTTGATGTTGACGAGGAAAAGAGTTACATCTGAAAACGGTCGGGAGACCCTGCCAGGAGAGGCGACAGAAGATGTAGCGAAAAGTTGGGTGTTGGGGTTGGAGGGAATAATTACGTACCCGACAGCTCTTTCCGAGCCGATCCTGACCGAGATCATGCTTGACCTCGGCAATTCTCCCTTCCTGAAGAATCCCAGGATCGTCAATCTGGAGAAGATTGATGAGTATGGCGAGGAAGCAATGGAGTTTTATATAACATGTGATGTTATCAGGTCCGTAGCGGACGACATGGGGTATTTGTGAATCCTTGAGGGTGTCTTTCGTGCTTGACGTAATAGCATACAGGAGATTGATAATGGGAGCGATCTCTATGGGGCTCGTCATCTTCCTCTGGTACAGTCAGTTATTCCAGAGACAGAAAGACGAGCTGATCAGGTTGTCCATTGCGATCGAAAACGCCGAGATGTTAGCGTACAACTGGGTCTCGGAGACTAAGAATCTGTCCGATTATCACAACGAATACGTGATCAAGGAAAAAGAACAACACCAGATTCTCTCCCGGATACCGGAAGCGGATCAGGTGCATGAACTGGCACAACAGTTGATCGAGATGGGAAAGAGTCATGGCTGCATGGTAACCTATGTAGGCATACCCTTCTCGCAGTTTTTTTCTCGTGAGGATCAGGTCGTTCCTTCACGTCAGGGAGATGTGATGATCCTGCCCTTGCAGTTGATCGTGAACGGAAGTTTCGTTTCAACGGGTCGTTATATAGAAGCCCTGTCCAGCTTACCTCTTTTTGCCGCCTTCGGTGAGCTGGAAATGAGACGGATGTCTGCGGATAGAGACGAGCTCAAGTCTAATTTCTCGATGTTCATTTATCTCAAGAGAAATACCTGAACGAGGAAAGGGGTTTCCTGAGAGGGGTCAGGATGGGGTCGTTATCGAAAATCACGTCGTATCTCAAGGTGAAAATCCGGGAACAGTTCAGTGATACGTCGCAGTTCAGGGAGAAGAAATGGATCGCCTACTTTGTACTTTTGGTTGTCAGCATGGTGCTGTTTCTCGCAGTGGGAGGGAGCAGGCGCAGGTTGCCGGACGTTATGTCGCCTGGAGGCGAAGAGAAATCGAGCGGTGAAGTCTTCCAGGATTTGAGTGATAAACTGGCCGGGTTGGGTGAAGCTCATCCACTCGGTATCGATTGGGAGGCGATTCCGGACGATGTCGTTCCACTGTACAAATCATGGGGTCGTGACCCCTTCATGTCCGTAAGGAGTCAGGGAGTAATCAATCAGGAGACGACTCCGGATTTTCAACTTTCTGCTATTTCCTGGAAGGATGGTGAAGCGATAGTGCTGATAAATGATTTCATTTTGAAAAGGGGAGAAAGCATAGAAGGGGTAGAGATTGTGGAGATCTACCCCCGCTCGGTAGTCCTTAGAAGGGGTAGTGAGCGGATCATACTTGATCTCCACGGAGGTAGCTGATGTGGGGCAAAAATGATATAAAGGTAAATCTGATATACCTCCTCCTTTCGGCCGGTTTTGTGACCACAGGCTCTCTCCACGCTCAACTCGTCGAGAGATCAGAGGGGTTTCGTCCCCTGGTTTTCGAGGATGCGGAGGGTGGAACCAGGAGCTTGTTGACCATGGATTTTAAAGATGCTGACCTGAGGAATGTACTCCGGCTCCTTGCCGAGCAGAACGGGCTGAACATCATCGCAGGGCCCGATATCACTGGTGAAGTGACGGTGCGCCTCAGAGGAGTTACAATAGATGAAGCCCTGCGAAACATTTTGAAAGCTAACGGTTACAGTTTTGTACGTGATGAGAACGTCATACTGGTCCAGCCGGAACAGGAAGAACAGCATGCTATGTCTCGGGAGATAGAGGTCTTCAACCTCTTCTATGTCGATGGAGGAGATGTCAAACAGGCACTGGAGGGGGTTCTGAGCGATGGCGGCAAGGTTCAAACCTTCAGCCGGACGATGAGTGAGGGTTCTGAGGGTAAAACCGGACGGTCAGATGTGGTTATCGTAAGTGACCAGCCTCGCATCCTCGAGGAGGTGGGAAAAATCATAGTGGAGCTCGATGTGCCGGAGCCGCAGATCATGATCGAGGCGCGCATTGTGGAGGCGTTTTATGCAAAGGACGATCGAGTGGGCATCGCCTGGCCCAATACGTTTCAGCTTCTATACTCCAAGCTCACTTTCGAGGAGAAGTTTCAGTCCGATGATGGCGGTTCGGGTGGATCGAACGAGGTCATCGGTCCGGCCTTCGAGTGGGGGAGGCTCTCGATGAAAGAGTTCCAGGCAGCCATAGATATCCTGAGCCAGGAACGAAACTCGAAGTTGATCTCTAATCCCAGGATAACGACACTGAACAATCAGGAAGCGATGATCTCCGTGTCAACGTCTGTCCCGATCCAGACGGTGAACAGGTTCAGCTTCGCCGCCGAATCTCAGGACGTGGCCACTTTCGAGTATATAGACATCGGTATTACCCTGAAAGTAACACCACGTGTCAACGAAGGGAACACCATTACCATGCAGGTCTCCCCGACGATTGAAGAGATCACAGGTTTTACCGGGCCGGTGGAATCTCAGGTCCCGATAACCACTAAGAGGAGTACTGTAACGAATATTAGAGTCGAAGACGGCGAAACCATCGTGATCGGTGGTCTCCTGAAGGATAATCGCACGGAGACCATCTCAAAATTATGGCTTCTTGGAGACATCCCACTCCTCGGCAAGCTATTCCGTCACAAAGTGGTACAGGAAGAACAGAGCGACCTCATCATCTTTATTACCCCACACATTATAAACGGCTGATTCAGATCCTTCCATCACGCTACTCCTGTATCAGCAGGCGATATCGAAATACGCTCACCAAGGCCACGGCGCTTCCCCTTGACAATCCATATTCACACCGATACTGTGCGGTCTATAGCACCGGGATACTCATTCTCGGTCATACGTTTTCTATCTGCCTACTACCCCTGATAGAGACCGATCACGTTACCGTCCGGATCCGTGAAGTGGGCGTACCAGCCCATATCCGGTATCTCTGTTTTAGGCTGCGCAACTCCCCCGCCGAGTTCCTCAACCCGACCCAGGGTGGATTCGATGTCGTCAACCTCGACGTAGACCACGGGTGAGTTCCCAGGATCGACTTTATCGACCCGCATGATACCGCCACCTGGTCCATCGGCGACGCTGAAGAGATAATAGTCTTCACTCCACGTCTTGAAATTCCAGTTGAACAGTCCCGATAGAAAATCTTTTGTTCGCTCCAGGTCTGTCGAAGCCCATTCGACGTGACCAATTTTGTTCTGTTCCATGCCTTCCTCCTTTTCGGGAAAGTAGTGTCAGATGATTTACGCCGGTTCCTGAAGTTATCGGTTCTCTTGAAGGTTAATATAGGCAAAGGGGTTCCAGTCCTCAAGTCAATTTTTACTGAAATTCTACATTTTGCGCTTGAAGGTGGAATCAGACACGAAAAGAGATTATCTTTTTAACTCATCAGAAGCATGATTTTCAGGGGAGATTTTAAGGCATGTTGACGCTCGGGATAGAGACATCGTGCGATGAGACCTCAGTAGCTGTCCTCGAGGATGAAGCAGATCTGAGGGCGCACATCGTACTGACCCAGGATGAGCATATCCGTTACGGTGGTGTAGTCCCGGAGATTGCCTCGAGGGCACACATGCGTATGCTTCTTCCTGTTGTGGAGGAGGCCCTGAAACGGGCTTCCTGCGAACTGGGAGATATTGATCTCATTGGTGTAACCCGCGGGCCGGGTCTGATCGGCTCCATTCTCGTCGGTCTTTCGACGGCCAAGGCGCTGGCCCTATCTCTTGACCATCCCATTGTCGGGGTCAACCATCTCGAGGCTCACCTGTTTGCCAATCTTATCGAGGAGCCTGACCTGAAAGGTCCTTTTATAGGCCTTATCGTCTCGGGGGGGCATACGACCCTCGTCGAAGTGAAAGATTGGGGTAGATATAGACTCCTCGGGCGAACGCGCGACGACGCTGTGGGTGAGGCTTTTGATAAGGTCGCCAAACTGCTCGGGTTACCGTTTCCCGGTGGTCCTGCCATCGAGAGGGAGGCAGTGGGAGGAGAGTCGGATTTCGTTCGTTTCCCGAAACCGATGTCAGACCGCGCGGAGAAATCTCTGAGTTATGACTTCAGCTACAGCGGGCTGAAAACCGCAGTGGTGAATTATTATAGGTCTCAATCAGAAGATATCAGGGAAGCTCACCGTTCCGATATTTGTGCATCGTTCCAGAAAGTTGCCATAGAGTTACTCGTCCGAAAGAGCCTGATGGCGATGGACGAACTGGGTGTCAAGGAGCTTGTAATGGCGGGTGGAGTGGCTAGTAACCGCAGGTTGAGAGGTGAACTCCAGAAGGGGATTGAGGCAAGAGGGGGCTCACTTCACTATCCTCCACCGATCCTCTGCACCGATAATGGAGCGATGGTCGCACGTACGGCTTTGTTCCATCATACACGAGGTGTATCAGATGATCTCGATGTGGATGCTGTCGCCAATCTACCTTTTCCATGAGAGGTCAGCAGGATACCATCCGATTCCCGACGCGATTCACTCGACTTACGTCTCGTTCACCTTGCGGGAATGACGGAGAGGAAGGTCATTCCGGCTCGTCCAACCCCCGTCATTCCGGCTTGTCCGGAAAATGCATAGCGAGTGTTCCCGAAGGATACACGAGCGAAGTCAGAGATTTCCAATTCCTTACATTTATGCGTTTTCCTACGATGAATTGTAGGAAAACGTAAATCTCGATTCCCGACGCG
>CAYTWO010000050.1:0-15847 GCA_964442125.1 uncultured Gemmatimonadota bacterium | reverse complement strand
ATCCGTGAGGGAGGCAGGACGGTTGGTGCCGGTGTCGTTACCGAAATCGTTGAGTAGTAAGGTATATTATGGTGAGAGAAATTACCACTCTGGCATGCACGGAGTGTAAAGACAGAAATTATACGACAACTAAGAACAAGCGGACTCACACGGATCGGCTTGAGCTTAAGAAGTACTGTCCTAAATGCGAAAGGCACACTCCCCACAAGGAAACAAGGTGATAAATCTGGCGGGGAGGGGTAATTAACTAAAATATACGTAGGCCTGTAGCTCCAACGGCTAGAGCGCCGGTCTCCAAAACCGGAAGTTGTGGGTTCGAATCCCTCCAGGCCTGCCATTTATTGGAAATTACTAAAATGTCACCTGTAATAATCGATAAGAGTGCGCGATTTATTAGGGATGTAAAATTGGAGCTGACAAAAGTCTCCTGGCCGAGCAAGAATGACGTCAAAGGAGCAACGATTGTTGTGATAATTGTCGTTCTGATCATATCGTTCTTTATCGGACTAATTGACCTCATCATCACGGAGATACAGAATCTCCTGTTTATAGGTTAGCATTGAGGTGGTTTATCAGATGGCTATGAAATGGTATGCAATTCAGACCTACGCTGGCCATGAAAACAAAGTAAAATCTAGGATAGAGCGATATATCGAGGACGTTAACGGTGACTCCAGGATAACAAGTGTCATCGTCCCGACCGAAGAGGTGATCGAGCTCAAGGCTGGTAAAAAGGTAAAGACCGAAAGAAGGCTTTATCCCGGTTATATCCTCGTTGAAATGGATATGGATGATGAGACCCTGAATGTGATCAACAGCATTCAAGGGGTCATGAAGTTTGTGGGTTCGGGTAGAAAACCTCAGCCATTGACCGAGAAGGAAATGGCAAGGGTCATGGGCAGGATGGAAGAGGTCCGAACGGCACCTGTCATGTCGGATATGCCATATCAGGTCAGTGACATCGTCGAAGTCATCGATGGACCATTTTCTGGTTTCGTCGGTACCGTAGACGAACTCATTCCGGAGAAGGGTAAGGTAAAGGTTATCATGACACTGTTCGGTCGTCCCACGACTGTGGAACTAGATTGTATTCAATTGAAGAACATGTAGTTGATCGGGGATCTTTTCAGGTATCTCTCAGGAGAGGTTATTCATGGCCAAGAAGGTTACAGGATTCATAAAATTGCAGGTTTCCGGGGGAAGTGCAAACCCTGCCCCTCCTGTTGGTCCCGCGCTGGGACAATATGGGGTGAATATCATGGAATTCTGTAAAGCTTTCAACGAGAAGACCAAGTCCCAAACCGGGACGATTATCCCGGTCGAGATAACGGTCTATACGGATCGCTCTTTTACTTTCATTACGAAGACGCCCCCCGCATCTGTCCTTCTCAAGAAGGCTGCAGGTCTGGCGAAGGGATCGGGAGAGCCGAACCGGGAGAAAGTAGGAATGGTTACATCAAAAGATCTCGAGGATATAGCCAGGACCAAGATGGAAGACCTAAACGCGACTTCTGTTGAAGCAGCGGCCAGGATGATCGAAGGGACTGCAAAGAGCATGGGGATAGAGATCGATGATGGAAGTGGGAAAGCAGTAGAAATTGATGATGGAGGTGACAAATCGATAGAGATCGATGATGGAGGTGGTCATGCCGAAGAGGAGTAAACGGTATCAGGAACACCTCTCGAAGATCAATAAGGGGAAACAGTACACCGTAGAAGAAGCGGTTTTTCTCATCAAAGGAAGTGCCGGAGCCAAGTTTGATGAATCGGTCGAAGTTGTGGTGCGACTTGGTGTGGACCCAAGGCATGCAGATCAGATCGTAAGGGGAACGGTCGTTTTACCACACGGCACCGGGAAAGAAGTAAAGGTCCTTGTCCTTGCGAAAGGGGAGAAGCAGAAGGAGGCGCAGGAAGCAGGGGCGGACATGGTAGGACTCGACGAATATCTCGACAAGATCAATCAGGGATGGGTTGGCGTGGATGTGATAATTGCTACGCCCGATGTGATGTCTCAGGTAGGGAGGCTTGGACCGATTCTGGGACCACGTGGTTTGATGCCAAATCCGAAATCGGGAACGGTTACATTTGAGGTGAGTAAAGCCGTACAAGAAGTGAAGGCGGGCAAGATCGAGTTCAGAGTCGACAAGACTGGTAACGTTCATGCGCCCGTGGGTAGGGCTTCTTTCCCTGAGGAGAAAATCCGTGATAATCTGATAGCATTCCTTGAGACTATTATCAGTGCAAAACCAAGCGCAGCAAAGGGAGTCTACATGAGAAAGGTCTCTCTCTCGTGTACAATGGGACCTTCTGTAACCATAGACCCATCTTCAATCATGCAGACGGCCGGAAGGTAGTGGAGTAATGTCGATCAGTCGGGCAAAGAAAGAGGAGATTGTGCAGGAGCTTCACGAGAAGATTGTCCAGTCAAATGCAATACTTCTAGCAGATCATACTGGTCTGAAAGTGAAGGATATCACGGTTCTGAGAAGAAAGTTACAGGATATCTCAGTTGAGTACCGGGTAGTCAAGAACAGGTTGGCGCGGAGGGCGATAAAAGATACAGGCAAGGATCAGCTCGAGGACTATTTCGATGGTCCAAATTCCATGGTATTTCTCAGCGAGGATGTTGTCGAGGGTGCAAAGATCCTGATGGATTTTGTCAAGGAGCATGAGAGGCCGGAGATAAAGATCGGTCTTGTAGACGACTGCCTGTACGACAGGAATGAACTGATCAGTATTGCCAAACTACCACCAAGGGAAATTTTACTGGCTGAGGTAGCCGGTGGGCTCATTTCTCCTCTCAACAAATTTGCCTTCCTGATGACAGAGTTGATTGCATCCTTTGTCCGGGCAGTCGATGCGGTAAAAGCGAAGAAAGAGAGTTCAGGCGGGTAACGGTACTATTAAGGAGGTAGCAATACATGGTAACGACCAAGAAGAAGGCGGGAAAAAAGACGAGCATAGAGATCGTCCTTGAGACTATCGAGCAGATGACAATCATAGAGGTGTCAGAGCTGGTAAAGAAGATGGAAGAAAAATTCGGGATTTCCGCTGCAGCTCCCGTGGTTCAAGCAGTGGCCGGTGCGTCGGCGAGTGGTGACGCGGAACCTGAGGAGGAAAAAACTGAATTTGATGTTGTCCTTACAGGTGCGGGTGAGAAGAAGATCCAGGTGATCAAGGTTGTCAGGGAGTTGACAAGCCTCGGTCTCAAGGAAGCCAAACAACTGGTTGATGATGCTCCAAATCCGGTTAAAGAAGGGATCACCAAGGAAGAAGCTGAGGCGGTTAAAGGTAAACTCGAGGAAGTAGGCGCCTCGGTAGAGCTGAAATAACTTGATCAATCTATCTTTGCAATCACGTCGAAATTGAAATAGTCTCTATGTCAGATCGATTCTTTCAACAATAATCTGAAAAGGGTGGGTACGTTTTGCGACTCAAAAAGACCGAAAAAAAGATTTTTCCTGAACCCGACAAAAAGAAAGAGAAATCATCCTTAAAGGAATTTCCGTACCCTCATCTCCTTGATATTCAGGTAAAGTCATATGGGGACTTCCTTCAGGCTGATGTATCACCCGATAAGCGGAAGAATATCGGTTTACAGAGGGTTTTCAATGAGATTTTCCCCATTACCGATGTCAATGAGAATTATTCGCTCTTGTTTGTTGAATACCGTTTGAGCGAACTGAAATATACGGTCGAGGAGTGCAGGGACAGGGATATGACTTATTCTGTCTCCCTGAAAGCGCTCCTGCGGTTAGTGATAAAAGAGAACGTTGGTGAAACGAAACAGGTGAAGGATATCCTGGAAAAGGAGGTTTTTCTGGGAGAGCTTCCACTCCTGACCGATTTTGGTACGTTTATTATCAACGGTGCTGAGCGGGTAATTGTCAGTCAGCTTCACAGATCGCCTGGCGTGGTTTTCGAGGAAAACATTCATCCAAACGGACAAAAGTTGTACTCGGCACGGGTGATACCATTCAGAGGTTCCTGGGTCGAGTTCTCCATTGATATAAACGATATTATTTACGTCCACATCGATAAAAAGAAGAAATTCCCGGTTACCGCCTTCTTACGCACTTTCAGGTATTCCAGCGAAGAGGACAACCTCGAGGAGTTTGGCCAGAGGGTAGAAGAAATCAGTATTGATGAGCTCATGAAGGAAGCGAAATCCGACTGGGGAAAAAGGGGATTGTCCGGCAAGGCTCTGGCTCAAGATATCATCGATCCCCTGAGCAAAGAGACGATCTATGTAACAGGTGACCTTGTTACTGTCGAGCTTCTCAAAGATTTGGGCAAGAGAGGTATAAAGGGCCAGATCAAAATCTTTGACGCCTTTAAATATTCCAGGAACGAGGACATCCTGGATGAATTTTGTAAAAGGGTAAAGGTCAGTGTAAACGATCTCGAGGCGGATATTAAGAAAAAAGCAGGTCGGGGACAAGTGGAGCAGGTTCTCGCCCAGGACATTATCGATCCTGTTACGGGTGAGGTGATCGCTGAAATTGGCGAGTTAATTACCTCCGAACTCCTTGCAACCATGAAGGAGAAAAAACTCGAGAAGCAGATCATGGTTTTTGATACAACGTCAAAAACCGACTATCAATTGATTCTAAATACACTGATTAAAGACCCAACGATCAGTTGGGACGATGCTCTGAACAAGATTTATGGTCTCCTGAGACAGGGTGAGCCGGCAAATCTCCATATTGCGCTGGATCAGATCGAGAGACTCTTTTTTAATCGGAAGCGCTATGACCTTGGCGCTGTAGGACGCTACAAAATTAACAGTAGACTTGGACTCGATATCCCAGATGACAAGACGACTCTGGTCCAGAAGGACTTTGTCGAGATTATCCGTTATCTATGCAGCTTGAGGGAGGGCGACGGTTATATCGATGACATTGACCATCTTGGTAATAGGCGTGTCCGTACGGTGGGGGAACTTATTTCTAATCAGTTAAGTCTGGGACTATCTAGAATGGCGAGGCTGATCAAAGAAAGGATGAGTCTTCAGGATCCTGAGAAGATTACACTCGACGACCTGGTCAATGCGAGGACGGTTTCCGCCGTCATCAACACCTTCTTTGGAAGCAGCCAGCTCTCGCAGTTCATGGATCAGACCAATCCTCTGGCAGAGCTGACACATAAAAGACGGCTGAGTGCGTTGGGACCTGGCGGTTTGACCAGAGAAAGAGCCGGTTTCGAGGTCAGGGATGTTCATTTTTCGCATTACGGGAGGATGTGCCCGATCGAGACCCCTGAAGGTCCCAATATCGGACTCATTACATCCCTGACGACATTCGCAGTTGTAAATGAGAAGGGCTTTATCGAAACACCCTACCGGGTTGTGAAAAAAGGGAGAGTGACTAACGAGATAAAACTCCTTAGCGCTCATGAAGAGGACAATAGTATTATCGCCCAGTCGAAAGCAGTAAATGAAAAGGGTCAGTTCAAGAGGGAGCAGGTCCTATGCAGAAAGAGAGGAGATTTTCCTCTCGTGATCCCGAAAGAGATAGATTATATCGACGTAGCACCGGATCAGCTGGTAAGCGTTGCCGCCGCGCTCATACCTTTTCTCGATCACGATGACGCGAACCGGGCACTCATGGGCTCGAACATGCAACGCCAGGCTGTACCTCTCCTCATGCCGGAAGCACCGATCGTGGTAACCGGTCTGGAGGAGAAAGTAGCCAAGGATTCTGGAGCGGTCACGATATGCAGGCGTGGTGGTGTTATTGAGAGAGTTTCTGCCGACAGGATCGTGGTGAGGGTGGATGAAAAGGAGAACAAAGATAAGGGCGATCCACTTTTTGAACTCTCGAGCCATGATACTTACAAGCTGAAGAAATTCCATAGAACCAATCAGGATACCTCGATAAATCAGCGCCCTCTGGTAAAGGTAGGTGCCAGGGTAAAAAAAGGCGACATCCTTGCAGACGGAGCTGCAACCGATCAGGGAGAGCTGGCTCTTGGTAGAAATGTACTGGTGGCCTACATGCCATGGTATGGCTACAATTTCGAGGATGCTATCGTAATTAGCGAAAAGCTGGTCAAGGAGGACATATTTACCTCTATTCATGTACAGGAGCTCGAGACTCGAGTCAGGGATACTAAGAGAGGGCAGGAAGAGATCACGAGAGAAGTTCCGAATGTGAGTGAGGAATCGATCAAGAATCTCGATAACCGTGGGATCATTCGGATTGGAGCTTATATCGGTCCCGGTGACATCCTGGTTGGCAAGGTTTCACCTAAGGGGGAGACCGAATTGTCTCCCGAGGAAAAACTGCTCAAGGCGATCTTTGGAGATAAGGCAGGAGACGTAAAGGATTCCTCTCTCAAGGTTCCTCCAGGGTTAGAGGGTGTTGTGATCGACGTAAAGGTCTTTTCGAGAAAGATCGGTGTGGATGATGAAAAGGATATCACCAAAGAAGAAAAGGAAGCCAAGATCGCACAGATCATGACGTGGAAAAACGAGGAGCTCGAGAAGATCTTCGAGGTCCGGGATCGGGCGATCAAATCGCTGTTAAGTCTTCAGACAATACGTCATTGTGTAGACAAACGAATTTTAAAGGACATCATCAAGTCGAAGACGAAACTGAACAAGAAATTGATCGAAGATCTCGATCTATCCGGTGTCAACCTCGATATGTTGGAGGTTATGAACGACCAGAAGAACCGGGAGATAAAAAAGGTTATAGGGAGGGCGAACGAGCTCATTGAATCTGTCAATGACAAGGCGGAAAAATCGATCGAGAAGATAAAACAACCGGATGAGCTTCCACCCGGTGTCATTCAGCTCGTCAAGGTTTACGTGGCTCAGAAGAGAAAGATTTCGGTAGGGGATAAAATGGCGGGGCGTCATGGCAACAAGGGGATTATAGCACATATAGTCCCCGAGGAAGACATGCCTTACCTCCCGGATGGAACTCCCGTAGATATCGTTCTCAATCCTCTTGGTGTCCCTTCTCGAATGAACCTCGGCCAAATTCTTGAAACACATTTGGGATGGGCGGCGAAAGAACTCGGCTTTAGAGCTGTCACGCCGGTATTCAATGGTGCGAAGGAAGACGAAATCAAGGAACAAATAAGTAAGGCGGTCCATGCGAAGATTCGGAAGATGATGTCCAATAGTACAAAGAAACAGATTGATGATTATATCAAAGAGAAAAGGGATGAACTTCCCTTCGATGGCAAGGAGGTTTTATATAACGGGCGGACCGGCGAACCGTTCCAGCAGAAGGTGACTATTGGATATATTTACATGATGAAACTGTTCCACCTAGTGGAGGATAAGATACACGCGAGGTCGATAGGTCCATACTCTCTGGTGACTCAGCAGCCTTTGGCCGGGAAAGCTCAGTTCGGTGGTCAGCGATTTGGTGAGATGGAGGTCTGGGCGATGGAGGCTTATGGTGCGGCGCATACTCTCCAGGAGATATTGACCGTGAAGTCTGATGATGTGACAGGTCGATCGAAGGTTTACGAGGCGATCGTTAAGGGAGAGAATCTCCCTGAACCGGGCGTCCCGGAATCCTTTAATGTCTTGAGGCGAGAGCTGCAGAGCCTTGGCCTGGACGTGAAACTAGGTAAAAATGGTGAATAGATATTGGACGAAACCCTCCGGTAACCATCCATATTTCCAGGTGGAAAGGTCGTGAGAATGAGTGATTACAGAGATCCATCTAGTGAGATGAAGCCAACGGACTTTGAGTTTATCCAGATCGGTATTGCCTCTCCTGAGCTAATCCTGGAGTGGTCAAATGGAGAAGTCACCAAACCGGAGACTATCAATTACCGGTCTTTCAAACCCGAGAAAGATGGCCTGTTCTGCGAAAGGATCTTTGGTCCTGTCAAGGATTGGGAATGTCACTGTGGGAGGTACAAGAGGATCCGGTACCGTGGAGTTGTCTGCAAGCACTGCAAGGTTGAGGTGACTCTGTCCCGTGTCAGACGTGAAAGGATGGGACACATCAAACTGGCGGTCCCCGTGGCTCACATATGGTTTTTCAAGAGCCTGCCGAGTCGTATAGGGAATCTACTCGACATGACGATAACAGATCTCGAAAAGATCCTGTATTATGCGAGTTATATAATCCTCGAGCCGGGAAGCACCAGTTACAAACCCAAGCAGCTCATTTCCGTGGAGGAGTATACGGAAATCGTTGTGGAGGAACCCGAGGATTTTCTCGCGATGACCGGCGCAGAAGCGATCAAGAAAATGTTACAGGAGATTGATATCGAAGATCTATCACGGGATTTGAGGGTTAGCATCAAGCAGGAAAAGAAGTCACAGCACAGAAAGAAGACTCTTCTCAAAAAACTAAAGGTGGTCGAAGCTTTCCGGATGTCTGATAATAAACCGGAGTGGATGATCATCGATGTGGTCCCTGTGATTCCTCCAGACCTGAGACCGCTTGTTCCACTTGAAGGGGGACGTTTCGCGACTTCGGACCTGAACGATCTCTACCGCAGGGTGATAAATAGAAACAACCGTCTCAAGAAACTGATGGAGATGAAAGCACCTGAGGTCATCCTGAGGAACGAGAGAAGGATGCTTCAGGAAGCGGTAGATGCCCTTTTTGATAACAGCCGCAAGGCAAAGGCAGTGAGAGGGAGGGGAAAAAGACCACTTAAATCGCTAAGTGATATGCTGAAAGGTAAACAGGGACGGTTCCGTCAAAACTTGCTCGGGAAACGAGTAGATTATTCTGGTCGTTCCGTTATCGTTGTCGGACCCGAACTGGAACTTCACCAGTGTGGCATTCCAAAGGTTATGGCGCTCGAACTCTTCAAGCCATTTATTATCAGAAAACTGGAAGAGAAAGGGTATGTACAGACTGTGAAGAGCGCCAAGAAGCTCGTCGAAAAGGAAAGTCCCGAGGTCTGGGAAATACTCGAGGAGATCATAAAAGACCACCCTGTGCTTCTGAACCGGGCTCCAACACTGCACAGGCTGGGTATTCAAGCCTTCGAACCTGTCCTCGTGGAGGGGAAGGCGATCAGGATTCATCCGCTCGTTTGTTCCGCTTTTAACGCCGATTTCGATGGGGACCAGATGGCCGTACACATCCCTCTTTCTTTTGAGGCCCAGCTCGAGGCGAGGGTGCTGATGATGTCGACCAACAATATACTGCTTCCAGCCAATGGGAAACCCGTTACGGCACCCACCCAGGACATCATTATGGGATGCTACTTTTTAACGAAGGCGGTGGAAGAAGAAGAAGAGGAAAAAACCAGGAGCTTTATGTCCGTCGAAGAGGTCCTGCTCGCATACAACAATGGATATGTCGGGTTACACACATTGATTAAGCTGAGAAAGGATGGCAAGATTTATCGGACGACTCCGGGGCGGATTATTTTCAATCAGGTGGTTCCTGAGGAACTCGGTTACGTTAACGAGCAGATGGATAAAGGAACGCTTGAAGATCTGGTTTTTGAGGTTTACAGGAAAAGCGGTATCGAGAAGGCCGTCAGGTTCCTGGACCAGCTCAAGGACCTCGGGTTCGAATATGCAACCAGATCGGGGGCTTCGGTCGGGATGGATGACATTATTATTCCGGGTGAGAAGCAGAAAATACTGGACGAGACTAACAAGAAAGTCGACAAGATAGCCAGGCAATATCGTGATAAGGTTATCACCGATGGAGAGCGTTACAACAGGGTCATCGACACCTGGACACACACGAGCACGCACATAGCAAATCAAACCTTCGAGGAGCTTAAGGACTCTCAGAACGGCTTTAATCCACTCTGGATGATGATAGATTCCGGTGCGCGTGGCAGCCGAGACCAGGTTCGTCAGCTGGCGGGTATGCGGGGACTTATGGCGAAGCCTCAGAAGAAGATAACCGGACAGGTCGGGGAGATCATCGAATCACCGATCAAATCGAACTTCAGAGAAGGTCTATCGGTACTCGAATATTTTATCTCGACTCATGGGGCGAGGAAAGGATTGGCCGATACAGCCCTCAAGACTGCCGACGCGGGCTATCTGACACGGAGGCTCGTCGATGTCACACAGGATGTGACGATCACGATCGATGACTGTCAGACCGTGAGAGGTCTGGATGTAACCGCCCTGAAAGAGGGAGAAGAGATCATCGAGCCTTTGAAGGACAGAATTGTCGGGAGTGTTGCTCTCGATGACGTCAAGGATCCCATGAGCAAGGATATCATTATCAAAGCCGGAGAGGAGATCACCCTCGATATGGCCAACAGGGCGGAAGATAGTGGTGTCGAAGAGGTCAAGATCAGATCCGTCCTGACGTGTGAAGCCAAGCGAGGACTGTGTAGAAAATGTTATGGGAGAAACCTCTCCACCTTGAAACCGGTCGACATCGGCGAGGCCGTTGGTATTGTCGCCGCTCAGTCCATTGGCGAGCCTGGAACACAGCTAACACTCCGGACATTCCACATTGGCGGTACTGCGGGAAGGATCGCGGTTCAAACCGAGAAGACCTCCCCGACGACCGGGGAAGTGGACTTTAAAAACGTGGAATTTGTTGAACGAGAAATACTTGTCGAGGGTATAGACGGCAGGATGGAGAAGAAGAAGGTCCATATCGTGACGGGGAAGGATGGAGTGGCTGTCCTGAAGGACAAGGTTATCGACGTTGAAGTCGGTGATCTTATGCCGAAGAAAATAATCGTTTGTAAAGAGGATATCGGTGGGGAATTAACCGATACTAAATTGAGCATAAAGGAAAAGACCTTCGAGTTATCGATCAAGGACGGGAAATACATCGGGAAGAAAAGGGGCGTAAGCATTAAAAAGGACGAGATCCTTGTAGAGGTCCGGGTAGCTAAGAAGGATGTCGAGAGGTTCCTGAAGGATGAAAAGATTGCCGATGAAAAGGGATTGCTCCAGACCACGACGGGGAATCTCTGCGATGTGATCGTTGTGTCGCGGAAAGATGTCAACTTCCTCCTGAAGATCCGTGTCGCTGTCGGTGATGAGAGGAAGGATTTCCAGGAAGAACTAAACAAAGGAAAAAGGAAGGAAGAAGAGCGAAAATTAAAGAGCGATGAGTTGATCCTGAAAGTCAATGTGGTAGCAAGGACCAAGATGCAGAGGAATCTGGCCTGGAGAGAGAGCAGGGAGAGGGCCCTGCATGTACCATACGGTGCTGAGCTGGAGGATAGTGTCATTCACTCTCATGCAAGAAAAACGGGTACCGTGAAGTTGCTCGATTCCGAAGATAGTACTTTCAATGAGGTAGAGATCGAAAATGAATTCGGAATTGAAAAGATGAGAGTTGTTACGGTGGATTCAATTGAGGTCAAAGATGAGTCCGGGAAGGTGAGAACTTTGAATCCGCGGATCCGCATTCTCGACAAAAATGGTCGAAAGATTGACGAGTACAAGCTGCCCAGGGGAGCCCACCTCCTGGTAAGCGAAAAAGATATGGTTAGAGAAAAAGAAAAAGATAGTGGCCGGGTGAAGAACGAACTGTTATTCTGGGCAGGCAAGGGATCTACCGTTCTGTTTCGCTGGGATCCTTATTCAACGCCAATCCTGACCGACAAGAGTGGAAAAGTGAAGTTCATGGATATCCTCGAGGAAGTAACGATGCGCGAGGAGCCCGATAAGTTGGAGGGACACAAGGTCAAGGTAATCATCGAGGACCGGGATAAAGCAAAACATCCCCACATCCAGATCCTCGATAAGGCGGGTCGTAAAATTCGGGACTATGCTATCCCCACTGGTGCTCAGCTTCAGGTACAGGACGGGCAGCATGTCGAAGCGGGCGAGGTCCTCGTCAAGCTCTCCAGGGAGATGTATAAGACCCGGGATATCACCGGTGGACTCCCCCGGGTAGCCGAGCTGTTCGAAGCAAGACGTCCCAAAGACCCGGCGATCATCACCGAGGTGGATGGTAGAGTGAAATTCGGTGAGATCGTTAGAGGGAACAGGCAATTGATAGTGGAACCGGATAAGGGAGCCGCACGGGAGTATTTGATCCCTCATGGGAAGCATCTGCTCGTTCACGAAGGTGACGTTGTAAAAGCGGGTGACAGGCTGTCGGAGGGTCCCGTGAATCCGCACGACATCCTCAAGATCAAGGGCCCAAACGAGGTTCAGGAATACCTTCTGAATGAGGTCCAGGAGGTATACAGGTTACAGGGTGTCAAGATACATGACAAGCACATCGGTGTGATTGTCCGTCAGATGCTGCAGAAAGTCAAGATTACCGACCCTGGTGACACGATCTTCCTCGAAGATGAGCATGTCGATAAGACCGTTTTTCAGGAGGAAAACGAGAAGATTGCTCAGTGTGGAGGTGATCCCGCTAAGGCTGAACCGTTGCTCCTGGGCATAACGAAGGCATCATTGACGACCAAAAGCTTTATTTCGGCGGCGTCTTTTCAGGAGACGACCCGTGTATTGACCGAGGCGGCCGTAAGAGGCACTAGAGACAATCTGCTCGGGCTCAAGGAAAATATAATCATTGGTCATCTGATCCCGGCCGGGACAGGTTCTCTGAAGATCAGCAATGTCAAGTTTCCTGAGCTGACCGAGGCTGATGTCCTTGATGAAGAGACTGAAGGTGACCGGGTAGAAGATGTTGAGGACAAAGATACTAAAGAGAAGACGAAATCTAAAGAAGTGGTCGTTTGAGATGCTCTCCTCGACCACTGAGCCTGGATGACAGAATCGTTCAAGTTAGCGATAATCGATTAGATTGAAACGTGTTCATAAATAAAGAGGAGGCTTACAAGTTGCCAACCATCAATCAACTGGTCAGGAAGGGTAGAAAAAAGGCTCAGAAGAGCACATCATCTCCGGCTCTCGAGCAATGTCCTCAGAAGAGGGGTGTATGTACGAGGGTCTATACCACGACGCCGAAGAAGCCGAATTCTGCCCTTCGGAAGGTGGCAAGGATCAGGTTGACGAACGGTTATGAGGTAACGGCCTATATTCCGGGTGAAGGACACAATCTGCAGGAGCACTCGATCGTTTTGATTCGTGGAGGCAGGGTGAAAGATCTGCCTGGTGTAAGATATCATATTATCAGGGGTACTCTCGACACTGGGGGTGTAGATGGAAGAAAGAGGGGTCGCTCGAAGTACGGGACAAAGAAATAATGAAATTCTGTGTTAGTGTCGAAGATGATTGATTGAGGAGGAAGCATGCCACGAAGAAAATCACCGGGATCCAGGAAGGTAGTACCGGATCCAAAATATGCCAGTATTCTTGTCAGCAAATTCATCAACGCGATAATGAAAAGTGGCAAAAAAGCCATCGCAGAAAGGATATTCTACCAGGCGATGGGCATTCTGGAAGAAAAAGCCGGCCAACCCGCAATGATTGTCTTCGAACAGGCGTTATCCAACGCAAAACCGTTCCTCGAGGTAAAATCAAGGAGGGTTGGTGGTGCGACTTATCAGATTCCAATGGAAATCAGGAAAGAACGGAGCACCGCTCTGGCAATGCGTTGGCTGATCCACTTCGCTCAGGAGAGGACCGAAAATACGATGCAGGAAAGACTGGCGATGGAACTGCTGGAGGCCTCCAGGGGCGCGGGGGGTACAATGAAGAGGAGAGAAGATACGCATCGGATGGCTGAAGCCAATAAGGCGTTTGCCCATTACAGGTGGTAGAGCATTTCCGGGGCCTATCAGAGAATAACGATGGCACGATTAATCGAACTGAATAAGATACGAAACATTGGTTTTATGGCCCACATCGACGCCGGTAAGACCACAACCACGGAGAGGATTCTCTTCTATACCGGCAAAGTTCACAAAATGGGTGAAGTACACGATGGAGCAGCCACGATGGACTGGATGGCCCAGGAAAAGGAGAGAGGGATCACCATTACCTCGGCTGCTACTACATGTTACTGGGAAGAGAACCGTATCAATATCATCGATACACCGGGTCATGTCGATTTTACCGTGGAGGTTGAAAGGTCCCTGAGGGTACTCGATGGGGCGATTGCGGTCTTTTGTTCAGTAGGGGGAGTAGAACCCCAGTCGGAAACGGTTTGGCGACAGGCGGACAGGTATGGGGTTCCAAGAATTGCCTTTATCAATAAGATGGACAGGACCGGTGCTGATTTTCACAAGACCGTGGAAATGATGAGGAACCGGCTGGGAGCTAAGGCGTTACCCATACAGATTCCCATGGGAGCGGGCGATCTCTTTACCGGCATTATAGATGTCATCGAGAACAAAGCTGTGATATATCACAAAGAGACATACGGCGGAACGTTCGAGGAAGTAGAGATCCCGGATGACCTGCGAGATATTACGGCAGAGTTAAGAGCAGAACTTTTAGAGGCCATCGTGGAATATGATGATGTAGCCCTGGAGAAATATCTGGAAGGGGGAGATCTACCCCCAGAGGATATCCGCAGGGCCTTGAGGATGGCGACGATTAAGGTTGAAGCGGTTCCGGTGTTGTGCGGATCAGCTTTCAGGAATAAGGGTATTCAACCACTCCTCGATGCGGTGATTCACTATCTGCCCTCTCCAATAGATATTCCACCTGCGACGGGTCACAAAATTGACGGGTACGACGTCATAGAAAGAAAGCCATCGGACGATGAGTCCTTCGCAGCCCTTGCCTTTAAGATTATGACAGATCCTTATGTCGGGAAGCTTACCTTTGTGAGGGTCTACTCCGGTTGGTTGAAGGCGGGGTCTTCCATCCTGAACTCGCGTACGAGAAAAAAGGAAAGGGTCAGTCGAATATTACAGATGCATGCCAACAAGAGGGAAGAGAAAGATTTTGTCTATTCTGGTGATATCGTTGCCGTTGTAGGATTAAAGGATTCCAGGACAGGGGATACTCTGTGTGATCCCAAGGATCAGATCGTGCTCGAAACGATGCATTTCCCGGAACCTGTCATATCTGTGGCTATCGAACCCAAAACCAAAGCGGACGATGAAAAACTGGCACTCGCTCTCGAAAAACTGGCACTCGAGGATCCATCATTCCAGGTAAAAGTCGACCAGGAAACAGGGCAGACGATTATCTCCGGAATGGGAGAGCTTCACCTCGAGATCATTATCGACCGGATGATGAGAGAATTCAGCGTTCAGGCTAATGTTGGAAAGCCCCAGTTATCATACCGGGAAACGATACGAGATGTCGCGGTCGGTGAGGGGAAATATGTGAAACAGACGGGGGGCAAGGGTCAATATGGACATGTGATAGTCGAGGTCTCACCGCTGGAAAGTGGAAAGGGAATAGTCATAGAGGATCATATTAAGGGAGGGTCTATACCCAAAGAATTTCTGTCTGCTGCTATATCAGGCATAAGAGAGGCAACGGCAGGCGGAGTTGTTGAAGGCTACCCGCTGATCGATGTCTCGGTAGATATCCTGGATGGGAGCTACCATGATGTAGATTCTTCCGAAATAGCCTTTCGTATTGCCGGTTCCATGGCCCTCAGGAACGCCGTTGAGAAGGCGTCTCCTGTTCTGCTTGAGCCGATAATGAAGGTGGAAGTTGTTGTTCCATCTGAATATCTTGGGGAAGTCCTTGGTGACCTGAACGGCAGGAGGGGTAAAGTTGCCGGCATGGTTCCACGTCCTGACGCTCAGGTGGTTGCCGTCTCAGTTCCTCTGGTTGAAATGTTCGGTTATGCCACGATATTGAGATCAATAACCCAGGGAAGAGCGGTTTATTCCATGGAATTCTCCCATTATCAGGAGGTTCGGAAGGAGAAGTCTGAGAAGGTTGTTCATGGATCGCCAAAAAAGCAGAGTGCTGTCAGGTGACAGAGGATTTGTGGATCTCCTCTTGAGTACGGCGTGTCTTTGGTTCAGGATGGATAAGTTGGAGGAGGTAGATAATGTCGAAGCAGAAGTTTGAGAGGACTAAGCCGCATGTGAATGT
>CAYTWO010000049.1:0-15870 GCA_964442125.1 uncultured Gemmatimonadota bacterium | reverse complement strand
GAGTAAATAGGGACAGTCACCATTTATTCCTCGATTGATGAATAAGAAACCTCAACATGCAAAAATGGTATCCCTATTTAAGTTGTTTTCCCTATTGTGCATTGTAAAATCCCCACGGACGACATATAATACTTAAGTTGAGCGATTCTCTCACTCGAACTGCACGCATCTCTTGCGCGCCAAGTGGTCCGCACATTTCTTCCCGACAGAATCGCTCAAATTAGGTAAGACGAAAACTACTAACCCGGAGTAAAACATGCTGAGACCGATTTCGATTCCTCTGCTCCTCTGGTTACCTCTCTCAATTTCAGGGTCCTTTTCTGTCCCACGAGAAATCGTACCTTCAGAAGAGATCGTGTCTGTTGGCAAAAAGGACGATTCCCCCCGGTTGAACCTTCATGTACAGGACTATCCACAATATGTCATCCTGAGTTTCAAGCCCCATTCCGGCGTTACGCTGGACGGGATTGACTTCACTGGCCCTCAGGGATCAACGAGATCAATGCTATTCTCAATGAGCTCCAGGTCAAGGAGATCCACAACATTTTCTCTCGTCAGCATACTCCGTCTCTCATACGGATAGGAGATGCGGCTTCGATGGTGCATCCTTCTCGCCAATTCGACCTGTCCCGTCACTTCGTCATCGAGTTCTCCAAAGATTTCAACGGTAGAGTGGTAGCGGAACTACTCGGCAAAGAGGCGACCGTGGACCGCGCCGATATTTCCCATACGTATCCCCCACCTTTTCCTCTCGACAGTCCATGTACCATGCCAACCGACCCGAACACGGTGAACCGAGTAAGCCAGGGTCAATGGTATCTCCACAGGACAGAATTCGACCGGACATGGAGGTTCGCGTGCGGGGACGGTATCGTGATCGCCGACTGTGATGCGGGATACCAGACCGACCACTGGGAGTTAAACGGCAACTTCCTGTACGACCTGAGGGAGGATTTCGGCGACCTCGATGACCCCTACGATGTCGATGACGGTGTCTACAGGGACCATGGGACCTCCGTCACCGGAATCATGGCAGCTGAATCGAATGGCCTTGAAATCGCGGGAGGCGCACATGAGTCGAAGGTCATACCGCTGCAGTATTACAACTATGATGGGACCGATGACGTAACCTTCGAGGAGGGAGTCGCCAACTGCGTATTAGGCGCAATCCGAAGGGGACCCGACATCATAGTGCTCGAAGCGCAATACGGGGGTTCCGCTGAAAGGATCCCCGGGGTCTCCGACCTCGTGGCAGGCGCTGTGGCGAGCGGGATCTCGGTGGTCGCGGCTGCCGGCAATTACTCGACATATCTCGACTACGAGATGAAAAATTTTACAAGGAGCGTGATCGTCGGCGCGTTGAACCTGAACGATAACAGCGCCTGGTTCACCAATTACGGCGAAAGGGTGGATGTCGCTGCAGCCGGTGAATCACAGTACACGACATTCCTCAACGGCGGATTCACAAACAGCTTCGGAGGGACTTCCGGTGCGACGCCCGTAGTCGTCGGTGCCGTGGCTGATATCCTGCAGCTCGTTCCATCCGCCTCACCCGAGACGATCCGTACAACTCTCCGGGAGACATCACACCCACTCGAGACCAGCCGTGAAGTCGGCGGTATGGTCAATGCCCACGGCGCAGTTCACGGCGTAGACTGAGATATTCCAACGATATCTCTCTATCCTGAAGAGATCAGTCTGGCAGGAGGTCAGACCGCGGACCTCGACATCAACCTGTACAACGGAACTGGATCACCACAGTAGGTAACCATATACTTCGACCTCTATCTTCCCAACGGCTTCCCCTACCCCGACAACCCATTCCTCGGACCCAGGACCGTTACTCTACCGACGGACATGCCGATAAATGTCACCATCCCGATCACCGCGCCTTCAAGCGCGCCAATCGGCGATTACACCCTGTGGGCGGTCATGGAGGATCTACTCGGAGAGGCGATCGACCGGGACGACGTGGAAGTGACGGTCTATTGATGGTCTTGGCAAGATGGATATGCTGGATGGGACACTGGCTATTTTCGGAAGAAGGTGTAGACAATTCCGCCGATAATCCCCTGGATCAGAAGCATACCGTACTCGATCCAGGCAAAGGCGATTGCCGCGGACTTGGCCACTCCGAACATCGAGAAGAAAAAGAAGAAGGTGTTTTCCCGGAGTCCAATCCCGTTAATGGTCACGGGAAGCATCATGATGAAAATGGAGAGTGGAACAATGAGAAAGAAATTGGGGAACTCGATGGGGAAGTTGAGGGCTGTCGATAAGAGGTAATAATAGAAGACAACGTTTGTCTGCAGAATGACAGATAGCCCCAGTGCCTTGGCCAGGACCATTTTCCTTCCCTTGAAGGTCGCGAATGCATCTACCAGCTTCTTGAGGGTCTTTTCCAGCTTACCGGAAAACGGGATACGCATCCTGGCAATAAACCCTGAAACCTCCTGCGGCGGAAAGAAGATGATCCAGATAAATACGAGCATTATTACAAAACCCAGGATCACCCAGGCATATATGATGGACAGGTCCGCCCCCAGGAAATTGATGAACAACGGCGAGATAAACGCGAAGAGCATGAGCGTGAACAGACCCAGGAACCGGTCTATGAACACCACGGCCACACCACCCGCCTTGCTCTTGCTAACTCGATAGGAATCATATGCCCGGATGGTATCCCCCCCGATCGTCGACAGGAGAAACTGGTTGAAGAATGCCGCAACGATGTAAGATTTCAGGAGATAGATCACCTTCGCCTCTACACCCTGCACCTTCAGGAGGAGCCTCCACCTCAGGACGCTGACGTAATACCCTATGAAATGAAGGCTGAAGACAAGGATGAGGAGCCAACCATTGGCCGACCTGGCTGCGGTGAGAATTTCGTGGAAATCTGTCCCCCTGAGAATCCACCAGATCAATACCGAGGATATTACCGACTTAAGAGCCGTAAATATGATGGCCTTGCGTCTGGAACCTGGTTGCCGTTCAGTCTCTCTGGAACCAGCCTCTCCGTCGGCCAAAAGCATCATGCATTCCACGGTTGGGGTTAGGAGTACAGCGTATTACTACCCTAAAACAGGCAATTCTGCCGATTCGGACCATTCCTGAATTAATCAAGTAATGTTATCTGAGATGGTTATATTTGTCAATGATGATCGAGATTCGGCAGCAGCCCGTTGGGGACAGTGGAACGGGCAAATTTACGGTTTAACTTCTTACCTGTGATCCCGGGACGATATCGAGTTTCTCCCCTTCCTCGAAACGGACCCAGCACTTTGTGCCCCCGTCGTAGTCCAGCGAGCGAAGCAGCAGTGTCGCCTCCCGTCCGAACGCTCTACATGGCTGCTCATTCACTCTATCCGCGCCCCTCCAGAGGCGTATGAACGGATTCGTTTCCCACTCGTGCTCGATCGTGGTCGAATCAGTATGCCCCGGGTACACAAGGGTTCCCCCCGGGAGCTTCATGAGAACGTCCATGATTGAGTGCCGTATGTCCTCGAAGTCAGCGTGACCGGGACCACAGGTACCTCCTACGCTGCCGCGAAAAAGGGTGTCACCCGTGAAGACACATTCACCATTTACCAGGAAAGCAAGCTGCCCGACGGTGTGTCCTGGAATATGGAGAGCCTGGACCGTCAAATCCCCGGACGTCAAGGTATCACGATCATCGAGCTCAACGTCCAGGTAGCCGTAATAGTCCCGCTCGAGGCTATGACCGGAGATAACACAGTCAAATTTCTCCTTATATTCCAGGTTGTGAGCGATGTGATCATGGTGGTGGTGGGTACACAGGAGATGGGTAATGGTCAGGTCTAAATCCCCGATCTTCTCGAGGATCGGCTCCATGGGTCCCCCGGAATCAATCAAAACCGCGGGACCCCCCGTGTGGTCCGCGACCAGGTAAGTGTTGCTCAACCAGGATCGATGCATCGTTTTTTCGACAATCATCTGCAATCCTCGAGTCCCTAGATACTGGGTGATCAATAGATACGTACAGATAATTAACAATTCCGAATCTCATGTCAACGATTCCCACGGGTATTGCCAGGCTTCCCTGCTCACAGCACCGCTTCCTGAGACCCGATCTTTCCCTGAATTAAAAGCGTTTGTCTTGATTTTTAATTTAAGGATTATTATCTTCATGGTCTTTGTTGGCTCAAGTGCCCGGAATGGGGGATGAGACGATAAAAAAAGGAGTGAGAGCTTACGGTGCGTACGCGGGGCTCGGGATACAGCTGGGAGCAACGATGGTGGCCTTCTGTTTCCTGGGGTATTACCTCGATGGCCGCCTCGGCACCCTCCCTCTCTTAACCATTCTGGGAACATTCATCGGGGCAGGTGCAGCGTTCTACAGCATATACAGAAAAGTATTTCCCGGAGAGAGGGAAAAGGAGGAGTAGTCACCCTTTGGGAAAAGTTTCCGGGAGATATATCCGAAGAGCCGTTCCGCTGACTATAGGCATTGTCGCCGTGTTGACCTGGCCCACGACTAAGTGGCTGGGAGACAGTGCTTTTTGGGGTCTTGCAGTCGGCGGAGTGGTGAGTGCGGTGGTCGTATCAATCAGTTTTTCAGCGCTGGCGTGGTCGTTCGATAAGTCCAACCGGGCGTTCATGATCACCTATGTGGCCGGCTTTCTGGGAAGGATAGCGATACTGAGCGGATCTATTCTGGTATTCAGTCAGATCGAAAGCCTCGACACGATCGCAGCGACGATAGCCATGCTCTTTGTCTATCTCGCCCTGACGGCCCTGGAAATCAAACAGATCAATTCCTATCGATCGATTCAGTAGGAATAGAGGAAAAATCACTTGAAGGTACAGGAAGGACTCGAAGCAGTGGCTGAAGGTCACGCCTCGGAAGGTGCCGGAGCGATCGTCAATGAAGCACTCCACCATATCCAGGATTCACATACTATAGAGTTTTTTGGCCTTCATATTGACCTCCCTCACCTTTCTCTCATGGGTTTCGACATATCGATCACCAAGAACGTAGTGATGATGTGGACCGCAGCCGTACTTCTCATCTTCATTTTCGTTCTTTTTGCCAGAAGGAGAAGTATATCACCAAAGGGCGTCTTTCTGAACTTCTTCGAATCATTCGTATTCTTCGTACGAGATGACATGGTCTACAAGATCATGGGAGAGGAGCAAGGGAGAAAATGGCTTCCCTTCTTCCTTACCCTCTTCTTTTTCATCCTCACCTGCAACCTTCTGGGCCTGGTCCCATTCGGGGCGACCGCGACGGGGAACCTCGCCGTCACCGCATCCCTCGCGCTGATCACGCTCGTCCTCATCCAGGTCGGAGGGATAATGGAGCAGGGATTCTTTACCTATCTGAAGAACATAGTCCCATCTGGCATTCCTTTATGGCTTTACCCGATCATGATTCCTGTTGAGATCCTGGCACAGTTTACGAAGCCGTTCGCCCTGACCATACGACTATTCGCGAACATGACGGCGGGGCACATAGTGATACTGTGTCTTATCAGCTTGATCTTTATCTTCAAAGACTATGGTACGGGAGTAGCGGTCGCCATTTCCGGACCTGTTCTCTTTTTCGTACTTTTTATACAGTTGCTTGAGATTCTCGTGGCGCTGATTCAGGCCTTTATCTTTACGTTTTTATCGATCATTTTTATCGGTGCGGCCCTGCACCCCGAGCATTGAGCAGAAACGGGTGGAGGACCTAAAGACACCAACAACCTCTTATAATAAGGAGGACGCAAGATGGACCTCACTTTTTTTGGTGCTGCTATAGGGGCTGCTATCGCTGTTTTTGGAGCTGGCTACGGCATCAGCAGACTCGCGAGCAGTGCGCTCGAGGGGATTGCCCGTCAGCCGGAAGCCTCCGGCGACTTGAGAGCGACCATGATCATCGCCGCGGCCCTTATCGAGGGAATCGCGCTCTTCGCACTGGTCATCTGTCTTCTCATCGGCCTGCGCTGAGCGGAATATTTTTCAGATAGAGGCATTTTTGGGAGGGATATATGTCCCAGGAGTTCAACATCCTTGAAATAAACCCCGGCCTGATGTTCTGGACGATCGTGACATTCGTCATACTCTTCCTTGTACTCAGGAAACTTGCGTGGAAACCTATTCTGGAAGCCATCGAGAAGCGGGAGAAGACCATCAAGGATTCGCTGGAAGAAGCGGCAAAAAACAGGGAGGAGTCCCAGAGGCTCCTGGAGAGGCACAACAAGAAGCTCGAGGATATTGGAACGGAGACCCAGAAGCTCCTCGATGAAGGGAGGAGTATGGGAGAGAACATGAAGCGGGATATCCTTGCCAGGGCAAGGGAGGAGGCCGAGGAGATCATTGTGAGGGGAAAACACGAGATCAGCCTGGAGAGAGACAAGGCGATAAGCGAAATCCGTAAGAACGCCGTCGATCTTTCCATTTCCGCCGCCTCCAAGATTATCAAGAAATCCCTGTCAGAGGAAGATCACAGGAGAATTGTCCTCGAGGCCATCAACGACCTCGAAGAGATGAAATGATCGAGAGAACACTGGTCAAGATATACGCCGAGGCTCTCTTTCAGATAGCCGACGAGAGCGGCAGAGTGGAAGAGGTCTATGAAGAACTCCAGCAGCTTGAAGGCATCTTCAACGATTCGAAGGAGTTTTCCGCTTTCCTGACCTCACCGAAAGTAGATAGACGGGAAAAGAAACGACTGCTCCAGAAGGCTCTGAGCCCTGCCTATTCCCGGCAGACGATCCACTTTCTCCTGACCCTGATAGACAAAAACAGAGAGATCCTCATCCCTCACATGGCTAACGAGTTTAAGGATATCCTCGACAGGATCCACAACAGGATCGATGTCGAAATTACAAGCACTGTACAACTTCAGGACGACGTTATCCGGAAGGCGACGGAGACCCTCTCCAGATCTCTGAACAAGGAGGTCATCGTCCATCAGAAAATGAACCCCGACATCCTCGGCGGGATCATTGTCAGGGTGGAGGACAGGATACTGGACGGCAGTATCCTCGGACAGATTGAGCGGCTCCGAGAGCAGATGCTTGGAAAGGAGAGAAGGAGAGTTACGGTAAATGAAGATTCGACCTGAAGAAATAATCTCGGTCATACGAAAAGAAATCGAGGCCTACGAAAAGGAGCTCGACGTCGAGGAGGTCGGCACGATCCTCGAGGTAGGGGACGGTATCGCACGCATCTATGGACTGAATCGCACCATGGCAGGCGAAATGCTCGAGTTCCCTCACGATGTCTATGGCCTTGCCTTGAATCTCGAAGAGGATACAATCGGTGCAGTTATTCTCGGTGAATACCTCGACCTCAAGGAGGGTGACATTGTGAAGCGGACCAGGCGTGTCCTGGAAGTACCGGTCGGCGAGGGTCTCCTGGGCCGCATCGTCGACCCGATGGGAAATCCTCTCGACGATAAGGGTCCGATCAAGGCGGACAGCCACATGAAGGTAGATATACGCGCCCCGGGTGTGGTCGAGCGACAGCCGGTAAAGGAACCCCTGCAGACCGGTCTGAAGGCCATCGACTCCATGATTCCGATAGGAAGAGGTCAGCGAGAGCTTATCATCGGTGACCGGGGGACCGGAAAGACCGCCATCGCGATCGACGCCATCATCAATCAGAAGGGTGAGGATGTGATCTGCGTATATGTGGCGATCGGACAGAAGGCTTCCACGGTCTCACAGATCGTGCAGGGGCTCAAAGAACACGATGCACTCGATTACACGATCGTAGTATCGGCTACTTCGGACAAACCCGCTCCGATGCAATATATCGCGCCATATGCCGGCTGCGCGATGGCCGAGTATTTCATGTACAGCCAGAACGGGGCCACGCTTTGCGTCTATGATGACCTCTCGAAGCATGCCCAGGCTTATCGCCAGCTCTCGCTCCTGCTCAGGAGACCACCGGGTCGCGAGGCGTATCCCGGCGATATCTTCTATCTCCACTCGAGACTCCTGGAGAGGGCTGCCAAGCTGTCCGATGAGGAGGGCGGTGGTTCTCTGACAGCACTTCCCATCATCGAGACCCAGGCGGGCGATATATCGGCCTACATCCCCACAAACGTTATCTCCATTACCGATGGACAGATATATCTCGTCACCGACCTCTTTTATGCCGGTGTGAGACCGGCGATCGACGTGGGCTACTCGGTCTCGAGAGTGGGAGGAAACGCCCAGAACAAGGCGATGAAAAAGGTCGCCGGACGCCTTAGACTCGACCTGGCCCAGTTCAGGGAACTCGAGGCTTTCGCCCAGTTCGGCCAGGAACTGGACAAGGCAAGCCAGCAGCAGCTGGCCCGTGGAGAGAGGATGGTTGAGATCCTCAAACAGGGACAGTATGAGCCGATGCCCGTCGAGGACCAGATCCTCATAATCCAGGCGGGTACGAGCGGTGCCCTCGATGAAATACCTGTTGATCTCATCGACAAGTTCGAGACCGAATTTCTCAGTCATATACGTTCGAAGAAAAGCAAGCTCATAGAAGAACTGTCGGAGAAAAAAGAGATCTCGGACGAAATGGAGGCGGAAATTAACCGGGTTGTTTCAGACTTCAAAGACTCTTTTATGGCCGCCGAGTCAAAGGGAAAAGAAGAGGAAAGCCAGGGGTAAGATGGCCAAGGCCAGGGAAATCAAGAGACGCATCCGGAGCATCAAGAGCACGCAGCAGATCACGAAGACCATGGAAATGGTCTCCACGTCGAAGCTCAAAAAGGCTCAGAAGAAGCTGCTCGACTCACGCCCCTACAACAAGGCGTTAAAGGAGATGACTACCGAACTGCTCCAGAGTCTTGGTGGCGGGAGCGTCAACCAGCTTATGAAGTCTTACGATCGGATCGGATCGATCATCGTCCTCCTGATCACCTCCAACCGTGGTCTCTGCGGAGCATTCAACAACAACCTGATCCGTCTCTGCAAGGAGACGATCGACACCTATCGTGAAAGTGGGATAAATACCCGGCTATTTATCTCCGGTAAAAAGGGGGCATCCTTTTTCCGCTACCTCAAATATCCCATAGAGGAATCCTTCACTGAACTGGCTGATCTGCCGACTCTGGATGGACTATCTCCACTGTCGACGACACTTATCGACGAGTTCATATCCGGAAGAGCTCATGAAGTTCACGTCATCTACAGCTCTTTCCAATCTGTCATGAGTCAGAAACCTGTTCTGGAGAGAATACTTCCGATCCGTGAGGGGACTGCAGCGGAGGAAGATTTCAGGGTTGAGGATAAATACATCATCGAACCGTCCGCAGAATCGATCCTTGAAAGCCTGCTGCCTGCATTCGTTAAAAATATGGTCTATCAAACATTCCTCGAGACACATACGAGCGAACATGGCGCCCGAAGGACCGCCATGAAATCCGCATCGGAAAACGCGGACGACATGATAAAGACCCTGACGAGGTGGTACAACCGCGCTCGGCAGGCCCAGATCACTCAGGAACTGGCTGAGATAGTCGGTGGAGCGGAGGCTCTCAGGGGTTAGTTTACCGACGCCACTCTACATTGAACAAAAAAATAGAGTCGTACCTAATTTGAGCGGTTTTGTCGCAAAGAGATGTGCGGATCGAGTGAGAAAATCGCTCAACTTAGGTCGTAACAAAGATGAGAGGTAATCTATGGATGAGGGAAGGATGACACAAAAAAAGGGAAATGTCGATCCCAAGGGCGAAGAGAGAAGGGATGGGAAAGAGGGAGATGTCAATATTGGCCGCGTAACCCAGGTCATAGGCCCGGTTATCGACGTGGAGTTCGATTCTGAGAAGATACCGGAGATTCACACAGCCCTCAAAATCGACGAAAACGTCGACGGTCAGCACATCGAGCTGACCGCGGAAGTTCAGCAGCATCTTGGTCGGAATCAGGTCAAGGCTATCGCTCTCTCCTCCACTGACGGTGTCCAGCGGGGAATGAAGGTTGTCGACACCGCCGCTCCGATCACGATCCCCGTCGGTGAAGAGTGTCTCGGGCGCCTCTTCAATCTCCTGGGTGAGACCATCGACAACGAACCACCGGTGACCACTTCCCAGAGATATCCGATCCACCGGGAATCACCCAGCTTCAGCAACCTCGATCCCAAAACCGAGATCTTCGAGACGGGGATCAAGGTCATAGATCTCCTGGCACCTTACGTCAAAGGCGGTAAGACAGGGCTCTTCGGTGGAGCAGGAGTGGGTAAAACGGTGATTATCATGGAACTTATCCATAACATCGCAACCGCCCATGGCGGGACTTCCGTCTTCAGTGGCGTGGGAGAACGTACAAGAGAAGGAAATGACCTCTGGCTCGAGATGAAACAGTCCGGTGTACTCGACAAGACTTGTCTCGTCTTCGGCCAGATGAATGAACCCCCTGGTGCCAGGCTGCGTGTCGGTCTTACGGGACTGACTATGGCGGAGTACTTCCGTGATCAGGGCCAGGACGTTCTGCTCTTTATCGACAATATCTTTCGATTCGTCCAGGCCGGTTCCGAGGTTTCAGCCCTCCTTGGCCGCATGCCGTCCGCTGTCGGATATCAGCCGACCCTTGGTACCGAGATGGGAGAACTTCAGGAACGTATCACGTCGACCAAACGGGGTTCAATCACCTCCGTGCAGGCCATTTACGTCCCGGCCGATGACCTTACTGATCCCGCTCCAGCCACTACGTTCGCTCACCTCGACGCGACAACCGTCCTTTCGAGACAGATCTCTGAGCTGGGGATTTATCCGGCGGTCGATCCGCTCGATTCGACCTCCAGGATCATGGACCCGAGATTTATCGGCGATGAACACTACCGGGTTGCCCGGGAGATCCAGAGGATCCTTCAGAGATACAAAGACCTGCAGGACATTATCGCCATCCTGGGTTTGGACGAACTGTCGGAAGAGGACAAGGAGGCGGTCCAGAGGGCACGCAGGGTTCAGAAATTCCTGTCACAACCGTTCTTCGTTGCCGAAGAATTTACGGGTCGAAAAGGCAGATACGTCTCGCTCCAGGATACTATCCGCAGCTTTAAGGAGGTCGTAGAAGGGAAATGGGATCACCTCCCTGAGCAGGCCTTCTACATGGCGGGCGGCATCGACGAGGTCGCTGAACAGGCCAAGGAGATGGGGGAAACCGGCTAAATGTCAGAATACACTGGGAAGATTCAGCTTACTATCCTGACACCGGAAAAGACCCTTTTCGATAGAGAGGTCGATTCAGTGGTAGTTACAGCCCACGACGGTGAGATGGGATTCCTCCCTCAACACGCGCCACTGATCACGTATCTGGGAATCGGTGAATTGAGGGCAAGGACGGGGAGTGAAACGCTTCATTTCGCTACCCACAACGGTTTCGCTCGTATGGAGGAGAACAGGCTCCTGGTCCTTGCCGATGTCGCGGAGGCCCCCGAAGAAATCGATGTTCAGAGGGCGAAGGATGCCCTTTCTCGAGCCCGGGCGGAGAGACTCAGAGGCGGCGGCTACGAATATCTCCGCGCACTGCAGCGAGCAAAGACACGCCTTAAACTCCTTACAGGAGAGTAGTTTCACTGATTATCACTCGCGCCATGTATTTATGTCGGGACAAGAGGTCAAAAAAATGACAGATAGAAAGACATCTTTTCAGATTTTTAAGGTCCTTATCATTGCAATCTCCTTTTTCATTCTAACGGGTCGACTGACCATTTTGATGGCCGGGAATGACAATCCTACGGATCCCTCGTCAATAAAACGAATCATTGTCCTTGGATTCGATGGTGTCGATCCAGACCTCCTCGAGAAATGGATGGGTGAAGATCACCTCCCCAATCTTAAGAAACTCTCAGAGACTGGATACTATCACCCGCTGAGGACAACCAATCCTCCCCAGTCTCCTGTCGCCTGGTCGTCCTTTACCTCCGGGACCTGGCCGGGTGACCACGGAATATTCGATTTTCTGAAACGCGACCCCGGAACCTATATGCCCGATGTCTCTTACCAGTCGATCGAAAAGCCGACTTTCTGGTTGTTCAATCTCCTTCTCGACAATCCCGCGAGCGCGAGGAGTAACCGGCATGGACCTTCTTTCTGGAAAACCGCCAGCGACCAGGGTAAAAGGGTCATCGTCCTCAGCGTGCCCTACAGCTTCCCGCCGGACACGCTGAACAGCGGGAAAATGTTGTCCGGTCTTGGTGTCCCCGATCTCCGCGGAACGAACAGCACGTTCTACTACTTTGCGACCGACCTCACGGCTTCGGAGGCGAAAAAAGGCGCAGGGGGAAGCAAGTTCGTCCAGATCAAAAAGAGCGGCAATATCATCGAAACCGAGATCGAGGGACCTGTCGACCCGACAGCCGAGGGCTATCGACGGCTTTCCATTCCTCTTACCTTTGAAGTCGACCTCCAGTCGAAATCAATGGAGATCGGTCTGCAGGGACAGACAGAAAAGGTCCAGGAAGGTAAGTGGAGCCGCTGGTATGAAATCGAATACAAAATCACCCCATTCTATAAGATGAAGGGGATCTGCCGGTTCTACGTGAAGCAGATCGGCCCCGAGATCCAGGTCTACCTGTCTCCGATCAGCCTGCACCCCGACGATCCCTATATACCGTTCAGTTACCCGAAGTCATTCTCGAGTGAATTAAGAGAGAAAATTGGTTTCTTCAAGGCAGTCGGATGGATCCACGACACATCCGCCCTGAACTCCGAAAAGATCACAGAGGGTCAGTTTCTCGACGAGATGGACCAGATCATGCAAAAACGCAGAAAAATGACCTTGCGAAGCCTGGAAGACGAAAATTTCGACCTTTTCATTTCTGTCTTTACGGCAACAGATCGCGTGGCTCATATGTTTTACAGGTTGATCGACCCGGAGCACCCGAGGTACGACGAAGCCCTGGCAGAGGAATATGGCGACGCCATTCTCAATACGTACCGGACCATGGATGAAATCGTTGGTGAGATCTCTGAAAAACACCTGGACGAAAACACACTCCTCATGATCATTTCAGACCATGGTTTTCACAGCTATCGCACCGGCTTGAATGTCAACACCTGGCTCGTGCGGAACGGTTACATGTACCTGCAGGGGATGGTAGATGGAAAGCCGGTTCCGGACAGGCTTTTCAGCAACCGCGAATTTTATCCGAACGTCGATTGGAACCGGACGAAGGCCTACGCAATCGGGACGGGACAGATTTTCGTGAACCTGAAGGGAAGAGAGGGACAGGGAATCGTCGACTCCGGACCTGAATATGATGAACTGGTCAAGG
The DNA here is from genome assembly GCA_964442125.1 of uncultured Gemmatimonadota bacterium. GTDB lineage: Bacteria > Gemmatimonadota > CAZMKB01 > CAZMKB01 > CAZNLH01 > CAYTWO01. Next base: position 2,658 of record CAYTWO010000049.1, on the reverse strand, counting down.
GGCTCAGGGCCGAGCTCCTCGATATAAAGGACCCATCCACCGGTGAAAAGGTCTTTTCGAATGTCTACATGAAAGAGGGAGAATTCCTGGGAAAGTCCTCTGACAACGCGCCGGACCTGCAACTGGCTTTTGAGGAAGGTTATTGCACCTCCTGGGAGACACGCCTTGGTGGGATCCCGAAGGACCTCTTCCTCCCTAACCTCAAGAAATGGAGTGGTGAACACGCCGCATCCGATGTCGCCGAGACGAGCGGTATTCTGTTGTCTAATACGAGGATAACTACCGATGAACCAAGCATCGTGGACATCTCCGCAACCATCCTCGATATACTCGGTGTCAGGAGGGCAGAAGATATGGGTGGAGTGAATCTCTTGAAATAGGATTGGGACTGAAATATTGCAAGAGTAAAGATCCAGGCGAACACATAACCCTCAGTGGGATTAAAGGTTTTTTGGAACGTGAATTGCATAACTCTCCCGTTGTGTCGAATAAATGGACAAATAATGGATGCTAACAGACAATCACGGCCTGGAAGGACTAAAATCGGAGATGAATGAAAATGAAGACAATCTTACTGGGGCTCGACGGCGCCACCTTCGACAACATCAGACCCTGGGCCGAAGAAGGGTTGATGCCCAACTTTAAAAAGGCCATGGAGAAAGGTGCATGGGGAGAATTGCGATCGACCATCCCCCCAACGACTCCACCAGCCTGGGCCACTACGGTAACCGGGAAAAACCCCGGGAAACACGGAATATTCGATTTCAGGGAATCTTTTCTCTACGATCCTCGCCGTCCCCTGATCAGTTCCCGATCTATACGCGCGGTGAAACTGTGGCACATCCTCAACCATCACGGGAAAAAAGTCGGCGTGATGAACGTTCCGATCACATACCCTCCCGAAGAGGTGAACGGCTTCATGATCTCCGGGATGATGACCCCATCTCCCGACCATGAATACACGTATCCTGCCGGCCTGAAGGAGGAGATCATCCGGGAGGTTGGCGATTACGTCGTCAACATCGATATCCCCCAGTACGACGTCGAGCTTCTCGGCGATGCCCTTAAGTTCTTCGTAGACATGAAGTATTCATTTCAGAAGCGGCGTGACGCTTTCTTCTACCTCCTGGAGAACAAAGAATGGGATTTCTTCATGCCTGTCTTCATCATCACCGATAGGATCGGGCACCTCTTCTGGAAGTATCTGTCTGAAGAGAGTAAATTTTACCACCACAAGAATGGTCCGAAGATTCGCGATGAGATCAGGGACTGTTACCGTATGGTCGACGACATGTTCGGCGCCCTCCTCGACAAACTCGACGATGACACGACTCTCTTAGTCATGTCCGACCATGGCTTTGGATACACTTACAAGTGGATCAACGTCAACCGGTGGCTGAAGGATCTTGGAATCCTGAGCCTCCAGTCGAAGGAATCGCTCAAAAAGGCTCTCTTCTTCCAGATCATGGCTTTCAATGACTCGAAGATCGTGAAGACACTCGTTCCGAACTTTGTGCAGAGCGCTATTCGAGGCAAGATTCGAAAAGGCCGCAGCACACTCAAGACAGATGTCGACAGCTCTATCGATTGGCCCAACACCAAGGCTTTCTTCGCCAGTATCCCGACCCAGGGGATTTTCATCAACATAAACAGGGAAGGGATCGGTGGAATCGTAGACCCGGGAAAAGAGCAAGGCGAACTCCGGGATCTGATCAAGGAAAAATTACACGAGCTCAAGGACCCTGATACGGGTGAACCTGCGATCCAGACCGTCAAGTTCCGGGAGGAGGTTTATGATGGCCCATACACGGAACTCGCCCCAGACATCCTGTTCGTAGCGCATGATTACGGATATCTCGGCCGCCAGCTCTTCGGTGCCAAGACGTGGATCGAGAGCAGCGAGAACCTCGCAAACGGATTTCACCGGATGAACGGTGTATTCATGGCGATCGGCAAAAACATCAAGGAGGGATACAGAGTGGAAGGCGCCGGTCTCGAAGACATCGCTCCTACCATCCTCCACACCATGGGATTTCCCGTTCCAGACGACATGGATGGAGAAGTCCTGACATCCATAATGAAGGAAGATTTCCTCGAAGAGAGTCCGGTAAGTAAGGAATCAGCCGAGAAGTATACGGGTACGGACCGAGACGTCTATTCCGACGATGAGGAGGATGTTATCAAGGACCGCCTGGCCGGACTCGGTTATATCGAATGATCTCCCGTCCACCCGAAACTGGAGTTTGTTCAGGACCCGTAGAGCAAGAGTATTAAACCCATGAAAAAAATCATCGTCAACCTGGTAAAATTCGCCGTTACCTTTGGTATTATCTACTTGATCCTCCAGCGTTTCCAGATCGGGTGGACAGATATCCAGACAGCCCTGACGGAGTCGAATCCCTGGTGGTTTGTTGCCTCGATAGGTACACAGGTTACTGCGATCACTTTTTCCATACTGAGGTGGAACACCCTCCTCCGGGGGCAGGATCTTGTATTGCCGACCCGGCATCTGGTTAATACTTATCTCGTAGGGCGATTCCTGGGCACCTTCACTCCAACCGGTGTCGGCCTGGAAGCTTACAAGGCATACGACGTCGCACGTGATACCGGTAAAGCTACTCACTCTGTCGCTGTGACTCTCTACGCGACGTGGTTTGA
>CAYTWO010000048.1:0-16041 GCA_964442125.1 uncultured Gemmatimonadota bacterium | reverse complement strand
TGTTTGAGGGGTGAATAGCTCAAAAAAAATGGGGAACCTCCAGTTCAAATCGGCCCATTGACAACGGCAGAAATCCGTGGTATCATGATGGCTTGGTACGTATAGTATAAGGATTAACAGTCTCGGGTTATTAGATCGGTACCGATTAATCAGGGGAGATGATTATCATGAGAACGAAACATCTGTTTATCGCCTCAATCTTGATCATTTTTGCAATGGCTCTCCATGTTCCAGCCCAAGGTGCTATTGGAGATACGACATGGGTCCGAACTTTTGACAAGGACTTTTACAACTGGGCAACTGCCCACGTGGATACCTTTACCTTGCCCGAATCGGTGGATATATTCGGCGATATAGTAATCTTTTACACCATCGGCTGTCCTTCCTCACCGGCTGACTGTGATCCATGGGACAGGCTTGGTTACCTGCAGGTTTTGCAAAATACGGGTGAGGTTGACTCAAACGATCAACCTGTAATCGAACCTTATGAAATCGCCCGTATAGTTACGCCATATGATATCACGGGAAGCGGACGTCCCGAGAGTTGCACCTGGACGATAGATGTCACCGACTACAAGACCCTTCTGAGAGGAGAGGTGGTCCTCAGCAACTACATCGAGTCATGGATAGGTGGAGACAATGGGTGGCTCGTGACCATCGATTTCGCATTTATTGAAGGTCCAACTTTCTTAGACCCGTATAAGGTCATCAATCTCTGGCAGGATTACTATATCCTCTTCGGAGATCCAACCGACCCCGTCGAAGACTACCTTTACCCGTTGACCGTTGATATCGACCAGGAGGCTGACAGGGTGAAAGTTCGTGTCATCACGACTGGCCACGGACAAGGAAACACCGATAACTGCGCAGAATTCTGCAACAAAGAACACACACTTACCGCTAATGGCGACCCTTACCCATTCCACCCCTGGAGGTATGACTGCAACCAGAACCTGTGCAGCCCTCAAGGTGGTACGTGGCAATTCAACAGGGCCGGGTGGTGTCCGGGTGACGCTGTTTACCCGTGGGATCAGGATATTACCTCTTCAGTCACAGCCGGTGAGAAGGCAACGGTCGATTATGATATAGAACCTTACGAAAATCTCTGCCGGCCTACCAATCCCGATTGTATAAACGGTGTGACCTGCATAGATTGTGATTATAACTATACGGGCCATACTCCGCCGCATTATTCGATTCAATCACAGCTCATTCTCTACGAGTCCAGGATCTACCGGCGTGAGCCGCAAGCGGCATCAATCGGGCATAATCTGCCTGTCGATCCAGACGGGGACAATCCCCCCGACACCAAAAGTTCTGAATGGAACCGACGGAAACGTTCTAGGGGACGATCCCATAGTATCCTCAGTGTACCGGAAGGGGTAGGGCGCTGACCCAACGATTCTAAATTTGACGCTAATACGGAATCTAGGGATCAGGTACTCGCGCGGCCGCCTCAATACATGTCGAAATTGACTCCCATCTCATTCACCAGTTATTCAACTGAAACTAACAGACCATAAAGGCGTATATAATAAAGAAGAACGGAACATATATGATATGCAAAGGGAGGTATGATTATGAGCTTTATGTTATCGAGTGTGTCAGGGAAAGCCGCTACCATCATGCTCTTTCTGGTGCTGATTTTCCTAAATTTGCCATCGTCTGCGAGCGCTCAGAATTTATTGAGGGCCCCAGAGAGCATCGCGTTCGATTCCCTCTACAACAGGTATCTCCTTTCGAACTACAATACGGGGAGCATCGTCCAGATAGACAGTGCCGGCAATCAGAGCTATCTCGTGGAACGGGAAAACGCGATTCAGGGGCTGGAGATTGTCGGGAATGCCGTATACGTGGGATGCGGGCCATCTGTGAAGGGCTTTGACCTTGCGACCGGTGACAGTGTGATGGATGTGGTTATTCCCGGAGTCCAGAACCTGAATGATGTCACGTCTGATACATCCGGCAACCTTTACGTGTCGGATGTATTCGGGCACGCCATTTATAAAATCCGGCTGAGCGATCATGCCTACTCGACGTTTGCGACCGATGGAATCCTCAACCCGAATGGCATCTACTTCGATGCGGAGACCAATCGGTTGCTGGTCTGCTCATTCAGGTTCCATTCTCCCATCCAGGCCATCGATCTATCCGATTCAAGCGTCACGACGGTTACTACAACGTCGATATCGAACTGCGACGGGATAACTAGAGACAATTCCGGCAATTATTACGTCTCATCCTGGACTACGTATACGATATATCGATTCGATCCGACGTTTACGGATCCTCCGGAAGTATTTTACACGAGCAGTGGTGGTGCGGCGGATATCGCCTGCAACAGTAGAGACAATATCCTGGCAATTCCCTTGATGTCGGCGAATTCATACGATCTGGTTCCGCTCTCTCCAACGCTGGTCTCATTCGGGGATGAGAAGAAGGTCCCCACGGCTTTCATTCTGCGCCAGAACAATCCCAACCCGTTCAACCCGTCCACGACCATCACGATTCAGATACCTGACGATTCGGTAGTACGACTCCCTGCGAGCCTTGACGTTTACGATCTCCACGGGAGGCTGGTGAGGAAACTGATCGATAGAGAGCTCGATCCTGGAATTCACCACGTTGTATGGGATGGAAGGGATGAAAGGGGAAGACCAGTCGCATCGGGAATTTATCTCTACATCTTGAGGAGAGGTCATGAGATTCACACCCGGAAGATGTCAATGGTCAAATAGATGAAGTCTCTTTTTCTGATGTGAACACAGCTTACGGGTGTCTCTATATTCTTGTTAGTGATTCCGGACAAGTTGGAATGACGCTGGGGAGCGTCGGTGAGGCCGGTATATGAAGAGGTTATGCCTTCATGACCTGGACCACGGTATCATTCCAGCACATCGACATTAGGAATGATCCAGTTGGGAGTCACACCATTTTCATCCCACCATTTGAGCCGACTGTCCGGTTCAGAATCATGGAGGAAGCCCTTCTTACCGGAGGCATATTCGCCTTGAGCCCAGTGACCCGAATGGAAAGACACGGCAATTGCCTTCGGGTGCACACCCTCAGTTACGAAAGCCCTTGTGGTAATCTCCCCGATCTCGGATCGAATCCGAATCTTATCTCCATCCTTGATCCCTCTTTCCGCAGCCGTCTTCGGATTGATCCAGGCCGGATTGCTGTGGTAGATCTCGGATAGCCACTTGCAATTTTGGGTTCGTGAGTGGGTGTGGACACTCACCTTGAAGGTCGTGAGGATGAGGTTGTTTGGAGACATCTTCTCGTGGGTCGGGATCGGCATCCAGGCAGGAATCGCATCGAAATCGGCACCAGCGAGTGCCTCGGATTTGATCTTCGCCGTACCATGTTCCCGTTCGTCTATCCCAGCATCCCTGTCGCACCAGACCCCATGTGATTTCATATATTCGAAACCACCGGCTTCCTTCACGCCTGGGGTGTTATCGCAAGTCTCTCTTACGAATTCCTCCGCCGAGCCGAACCCGAGATTCATACCCAATCTATCGGCAATTTCGCACGCGACATCGCAGAAGTTCCTTCTCAACCGTCCGACCTGACCCGCGATTGTTCATAGAGTGAAAATGGCTCGCTGGGTCTGCACTCCGTTGTAATGCATGAAGGCTCCGCGGAAGCCTGTGCACATGGCCGGTTTCGTGTTCGCGAATTCTATTGCGATCGATCTAGTCTTTCGGGCCAGCACACCGCTGATCCCTTCGGCCCACTCGGGTGTGTAGGGTGAAAAATCTGTCCTGAGTTCGTACACCGAAACGTTTGTTTTGTCCTTGATGAAGGCCTCATCGTACAGACTCTCTTTCATTACAATGTTGGTCATCGCCAGGAGGACGGCCAGATCGGTCCCGGGCTTGATTGGTATCCATTCTGTCGATTTCGCTGCTGTGTTCGACAGTCGCACATCGAAGGTGTACATCTTCATTCCCCTGGCAAGGGCTTCTGCACATCTTTTCGCCCTCGGGAGGTGGTCGAGTCCCGCCTCCAGAAAACTGGAGCCGAAGTTCAGGATCAGTCTGGCATCCTCAAAATCGGCGGTCATCGAAGCGTCACCAGTCAAGCCATAGGCCATTCCTCCGGCCGCCATGCAGATCGAATTGTGATCGCCGATCGTATCCGAACCATAGGCCCTCATGAAATAGTATACATTGATCAGCCAGTCGGTCCCCACTATGCGTCCGTAATGGAACATGAATTTTTCCGCGGTACCTTCATCGAGCAGCGTACTTAGTCCCTTCACGCTCCGACCGGCGATCTCCCCTCCATTGACCAGAAGATCCAGAGCCTCATCCCATGTTATACGCTGCCACTTTCCTTCTCCACGTTTACCAACACGTTTGAGTGGCTGGAGGAGACGATCAGGATTGCAGATCTGGTTGATTCCCGCCTGGCCCCGGGCACACAATTTCCCTTTACTGCTCGGTGATTCAGGATTCCCCTCGATCTTGACCAGGCGGTCGTTCTCTGTGTAACCGATGATAGAGCACCGACTGACGCACTGCCAGCACGCGGAAGGAATCACGTTCCTTTCTTTGAGTGTAGCAGGCGAGAAGTCCTTCCCACCCTCAGCCAGATCAAGCCTGTCGTGAGTCCCGGCTGTGGAGCCAGAAGCCTGGTCTATCCCGAATGTAGAAATGGGGACACCCGTACCATTTTGATATTTTCTAAATAGCAAAATAACAGGGACGTCCCTATATTCTCTATCCTCTATATTCTTATTAGAGATTCCGGGCAAGCCGGAATGAAGGGGAGGGTGCATAGTGCTCCTCCTCAGTGTCGGGGGGTAGTTTACTATCGGATCACACAAGGGCAATGCTGAATCCTTTGAGCTCGTCGGCAAAATCTGTTGGGCAAAGTTGGTTGTCACTGACAACAATACGCCTGAATAACAAAAATGTTTCATGTCACTCTTCACAAGAAGACCATAGGGTGTTATTTTTAACCTTGCGTTAGATCTGACATTCTGAAAGATTAGGTATATTAAATGAGATCACTCATTCAATTTTCAGCAAAAGGAGATCAGTAATGGTTACCTACTGCACGAGATGCGAGAAAGATTTTGGGATGACGGGTGAACCCTATATGATCGATGATAAGAGGTACTGTGATGAATGCGCCGAGATCGTGCTTATGAACAAGTACGGTGAAGCGATGGGTGAGATGATCGTGACGACAGGCCCCAATATTGAGGGCAAGAAGATAACACAGTATATCAATATCGTATCCGCCGAAGTGATCATCGGCACGGCCAGGATCACAGAACTACGGGCTGGTATCGCCGATATGATGGGCAAGAGGGCGTCAGGTTTCGAGAAAAAACTTCTGGAGGCCAAAGAGGACGCAATGACAAGCATGAAAATGCAAGCCTGTACCCTCGGCGCGAACGCCATCATAGGAGTAGACCTGGATTACGGCGTACTGAGCAGCAACAAGATGATGGTTATCGCGAACGGTACCGCTGTCAAAATCGATTGAATAAAACTTAAGTTGAGCGATTCTGTCGGGAAGAGATGTGTGCAGATCGAGTGAGAAAATCGCTCAACTTAGGTTTGATGCGGATTCAAGTGAAAACCCGAGTCATCAACTGCATTATTAAGTGCGAACCCCGGGATTATTGCCCTTGAACATAGAGGAGTATTTATGATACGTCCTATCCTGCAGCTTGTTATCATTGTGATGTGTATTTGTAATTTCCAGACCAGCGCCATTGAAGCCATGGAGGATGCTGGTGGGGGCATACCGTTATCGGATCTCTTTCCGGAGGCTGTTTTCGACACTGAAATCCCGACCCAGCTCGATCTGTTCGGGTTCAATCATGCCGAGAGACCTCTCCATCACGCTGAACTGATAAGTTATCTCGAAGCACTCGCGGACGCCTCACCGAGAGCCAGATTTATCCCGTATTCAGAATCTCATGAAGGTCGGATGCTCGCATACCTTGCGATCAGCGATGAGGAAACGATTTCTCGGCTCGACGAGTTTCGTGAGGGACACGCAAGTCGGACAGATCCTCGTGGCAGGAGAGCGCAAATGGACGAGGCACTCCTGCAGGGTGCCAAAGCGGTAGCCTGGATCGCGTACGGTATCCATGGTGACGAACTTAGCAGCAGCGACGCGTCCGCTGCTCTAGCGTACTGGCTGGTAGCAGGGGAGGACGACCTCGCACGAAGAATGCGTGATGAGCTCGTGATACTGATCGATCCAGATGAAAATCCAGACGGCCGCGAGCGCTTCCTCGCCCAGACAACAGCCTTTGCCCATTCCAGACCGAATCCAGACGTAGAAGACCTGTCTCATACAACGGTCTGGCCATGGGGTCGTGGCAACCATTATCTGTTCGATCTGAACCGTGACTGGTTCAGCATGGTCCATCCGGAGAGTAAGCGCTCAACAGTGATTGCCTCGTGGAATCCGCAGCTTATGGTAGACAGCCACGAGATGGGATCTCATGATACATATCTCTTTTCTCCTCCCCGACATCCATTCAATCCTCATATGCCTCCGAGTCAACACACCTGGATGCACGTCTTCGGAGAAGACCAGGCCAAAGCCCTCGATAAACGCGGGTATGAGTACTACACCGGAGAATGGAACGAAGAATTCTTCCCTGGCTACGGATCGTCCTGGTCATCCTATATTGGAGCACTGGGGATCCTGTATGAGATGTCCGAGACATCCGGAACTCTGGTCCGGAGACGGGAAGGGACCGTGCGGACCTATGCGGAGGCGGTTGAGCACCAGGTAGCCAGCTCTGTTGCAAATATTACCACACTGGCAGACAACCGTGTTCAGATCCTGAAAGATTTCGTCGCTGACCGAAGGAAGGCGATTGAAAACGCGAGAAAGGGACCACTGGGTGCCTGGATCCTGCCGGAGGGTCGTAATCCGGAACGGACCATAAAACTTGTGGAATTATTGCGGCAGCAGGGAATAGAGGTGTATCGATCCACTACCTCACCACCTGCCGTGTCAGGCCTGAGGGATATAATGGCCGGAAGCAAGGTCAGCAACAAAAAGCTGAGCGGGACGATCTGGCTCGTTCCCCTCGAGCAGCCGGCTGCGCGGCTGATACGGGTGATCCTCGATCCGCACGTGCCGATGGAAGCGGGGTTCCTGAGGGAAGAGAGGGAGTATTTAGAGCGGGGCAAAGGTACGCGTCTCTACGAGACGACCGCCTGGTCATTGCTCCTTGCCTATGGTATGGAGGCATATTGGGCACCTGCGGTAAAGCTAGATGATAGTTGGCGAAACGAACCCGTTAGTCATACTCATGGCAGCGTGGAAACGGGCACGAACACATTGAGCTACCTTGTCGAAGGGGCTTCAGACTATGTTGCACCCGTACTGGCAGACATGCTGCAGAGAGGTGTACACGTCAAGGTTGCCGAGAAACCGTTCACAGTCGGGGGTCGTTCCTATGGCTCCGGGTCGCTGTTGATCAAACGGGAGGGTAACGTGGAAGACCTGGAGCAGCAGCTGGTAGAAATGGCCGAACGGTGGAATGTAGAGGTTCACTCGACCTCGACCGCGAAAGCCGAAAAAGGTCCTGATCTTGGAGGTGATCATTTTCAGTCTCTGATCGCCCCGCGTGTGGGGATCTGGACGGGTACACCGGTTTCGCCATCCGCGTATGGAGTATTATGGTATCTAATGGACGAAGTTCTGGGCCTGCGGTTCTCGGCTCTCGATATCTCAATGTTCACGTTGAAAGACCTCAGCCGCTACAATGTACTTATATTCCCTCCGGTATATGGTGGGGCAAGCGTTTACAAGAGAGCCATCGGTGAGTCTGGATTGGAGAAACTCAAGCAATGGATCGAGGCCGGTGGAACAGCGATCGGTATCAGGGGCGGAGCAGAGTTCCTCGCCGATGTGGATAACAAACTGACACATACCCGCCTCAGGAGACAGGTGCTTGAAAACTATCCTCCTGTGGTACTTGGACCGGGTCCAGCTGAAGCGCAAAAAGCAGGGCCATTCAGAGCAATCGGTATAAGAGCCGAGGATGGAGGGGAGGGATCACCAGGTAAAGACATGAAAGATGCGAAAGGAGAAAGTGCCCTGCCCGAGTTCAAAGGCGTTTCACCATATGATGTTGCTCCGATTATTGGACCGGGAGCACGGCCGTTTGCAGAGGGCTATGATCTTGGAACATCGGTGGAGATGAAACCGGTCGATCTGGCTGTCTGGCTCAAGCCTTACCTGTCTCCAGGAAAATCGAAACCTGAGAAGGAGGACCTTGAGAAGGCGGATGATAGATTACGACGTTTCAGCCCGCACGGAGTCTACCTGCGTATCGAGCTTGATCCCGATAAATGGTTGACCTGGGGTCTCCCACGGGAGATGCCCGCTCTCATATACAACAGTGACGCACTTGTGGCCGAACCCCCGGTTGATGTTGCGGCACAGTTTGCCGATATAGACAATCTACATCTTGGCGGTCTCCTCTGGCCGGAAGCCGCGGCACGGATTGCCCATACCGCCTACGTTACCCGCGAGGGTGTGGGGCGCGGACAGGTCATACTCTTCCTCAGCGATCCCGAAATCCGCGGCTGGACCCTGGCTACACGACGGCTTCTGCTCAACGCGATCTTGCTCGGTCCCGGGCTGGGAACACGGTGGTCCACGCCATGGTGAGGTATCAGAACCGTATTTGAACCTAATTTGAGCGATTCTGTCGGGAAGAGATCTGTGCAGTTCGAGTGAGAGAATCGCTCAACTTAGGTTGAACCGAGCGAAAAGCATATCAATACTACCAGGTAATCGATTGTTTGTGACAAAAGAGGGCAGGATGGTTCGTGAAGACAGGAAGTTGAATGAAGGAGTCGAAATTCTGCACTGCCGGGAGGAGGATGGTGAACGACTCAACGATCTGTTTAATCTTGTATTTAACAAGCAAAGAGAACTGAAGGGTTGGGTGTGGAAATTCAAAGACAATCCAGCATTTGAACAGATCCTTGGAAGTGTCGCCGTGACAGAGGATGGGAGGGTTGCTGGAATGTATCCACTGCTTATTGCCGAATACAAGGTGAGGAACAAACTGGCTCTTGGGGTTCAATCCGTTGAAATTGCCATTCATCCTGATTTCAGGGGAAGGTGGGTTGTCGCCAGATTGAAGGATAAGAGTTGGGAAAAAAGCAACAGTAACGGGATGAAATTTGGATTTGGATTTCCAACGAGGGACCACGCCAAGGTCGGGATCAGGTACATGAAATACAAACTTCTCGGTGATCTGCCGATAATGGGATTGCGGATCAACTGGGGCTGGAGGATCAAGAGCAGGATGGTCCAAAGGGTCTTTGGAAGATTTCTCTACCTCTCAGGAATCATCTATTACTATCTTCGATTCAGTAGAGTGGCACAGGACGTACATGATGGAGCTGAAATCACCGAGAGTCCCGGTTTTGACGGGGAATATGATCGGTTGTGGGAGAGTATTTCACGAGAATATCAGGTGATAGGTCACAGATCTTCACGCTACTTGAACTGGAGGTACCTGGAGAATCCTCTGGCCGACTTCACGATACTCGAGGCAAAACGGAAGGGTGAGCTGATCGGTTACATCGCTTATACAACCTGCATCGAGGAGGGCCAAAAGAACGGGATCATTTTCGATTTCATCTGCCGGAGCGATGAACCGGCTGGAAGATCCCTCCTGAAAACCTGCCTCCTCAAACTTTTGCGGGAACGCGTGAAGGCGATCAGGTGCGGGGCACTGCCCCATACTCACGTCTACGGATATCTCGAAGCTCTCGGGTTCAAGGAGTTGCCGTCGTCTCCCCCGGTGTGTCTGGAACTGTTCGACAAGGAAGATGAAGACGAAGCTGTAATGAGCGATCTGGACAACTGGTATCTCAGCATAGGCGATACAGACCTCCTTGGATGGTGAGCCTGGGCTCAAACCCCTGTTTTCATGTTGCTTGTTGGACGAAATGCCTGTGAATAGATGAAGGGGGATAGTCTTCGGAGAATCTGAGTTACCCAAGGCTATGTGAACCAGAAAATAATTGTTGACAAACGGAAAGAGTAATTGTATAATTATCATCGGATTATTCGAGGGAGTAGAAATCTTTCACCGCTAGGTATAGAGTCACTCACCTTGCGGTTTTTTGTTCTCCCGTTATTCAAGATGATCTTGCTGTGAGGAGGCAACAAAATGGCAAGAGGTACAGTTAAGTGGTTCAGTAAGCAGAAGGGTTACGGCTTTATTACTTCTGACTCGGGCAGTGACGTTTTCGTTCATTTCAATGCCATACAGGGTGAGGGCTTTAAGACCTTAGAGGAGGGTCAGGAAGTCGAGTTCGAGATTCAAGATGGTCCCAAAGGAGAACAGGCGGTAAATGTCGTGAAAATATAGCATGGATAGAATGCGTATTCCCCTGGAGCTGACCGGTTTTTTAATCTTAATTGGAGGGAGTAAATGGAAAAAGGCAAGATCAAGAAGTTGATCCGCGATAGAGGTTTCGGTTTTATCCTTGCGGAGGATGGAAGTGAAGTTTTTTTTCACAGGAGCAATCTTGTTGAAACCAACTTCGATCTTTTGAACGAGGATCAAGAGGTTGAGTACGAGATCGAAACTACACCCAAAGGCCCAAGCGCGACCAATGTGAAACTGGTCTAAAATTATTTTTTAAGAATAAAACATGAAAGCCCCAGGATAACGAACTTATTTGGGGCTTTTTTGTACTTCCAGATGTTTCACCCTGTTCACTCTCCCGCTCTCCATGCAGGCCTTGACGTGAAATCTGCCCGGGATTAAACTTAGTTGATCCTTTTGTCCGGCAGTGAGTTTTTCATAAAATCTAGTACTAATGGGTAGGAAAACGATGTATCTATACGGCAAAAATTCTGTTCGGGAGCGCTTGAAAGCCAACCCAGAGAGTATGAGGAATATCTATCTACAGGATAATTTCGATTCCCCGTCTTTGCTCGAGGCTGTAAATTCCGCCGAAATCCCGACAAAACGTGTTACAGAGAGGGAGCTGAACAAGATTAAGCGCGCCGACCGGCTTCAGGGCATCGTTGCCGAAGTGGATGAGTATGTATACACACCTTTCGAAGAGCTGTTGTATAATCCTCCGATTACCGAGGGGGACCCGGAGTCGAGTCGAAAGGAGGTTAATTTAACGTTTATATTTCTGGACAGCATAAACGATCCCCACAATTTAGGGTCAATAATGAGGATCGTGGCCTGTTTCGGTGGGTTTTCTATCGTTATACCGAAGCATAGTTCCTGCGAAGTCAACGATACTGTGATGCATGTCGCCTCAGGTGGTGAAAATTATATCTCCGTTTCAAAAGTCAACAACATGACAACGGCCCTGTTGAGAGCAAAGAAGGAAGGATACTGGATAATAGGTACTGTCGTAGAGAATGGGGGTGAGATAAACGACGTCTCTCTTCCTTTCCCTGTATGTCTCGTGCTGGGCTCAGAAGGTAAAGGGATCAGGTACGGCCTGATGAAGCATCTCGATATGAAGGTGAGTCTCCCGATGAGGGGCGCGGCGCTTTCTTTTAACGTAGCCATGGCATGCGCCGTCTTCTGTCATGAGATATCCAGACAGAGGGTCGCGGAAAAGTAGGGGTGCAATGTGGACAAAGAGCATGAAATGAGATTGTTGAATTTTATAGCCGAAGCCGGTATGCTGAAACGTGTCAGACGCTCTGGATGGTGGGTCCTTGGCATTAAAGACGGGGAAACGGTCGCGGATCACAGCTTCAGGTGTGCTGTGATAGGGTATGTCCTGGCACGTATGGAAAATATCGATCCCTGTAAGGTTTTACTGATGACACTATTTAACGACATGCACGAGGCTCGCATCAATGATCTTCACAAGATGTCGCAGCGCTATATCGATGTCGAAAAGGCCGAGGATAGAGCGTTTAGTGAGCAGATAGAACTGCTTCCAGATGGGATCCGGCAGGAACTGTCAGACATGCGCTGCGAGTATAATGAGCAAAGCACTAAGGAAAGTATTATCGCCAGGGATGCCGATATCCTCGAATGTCTTATTCAGGCAAAAGAGTATGAGGAGCACGGATTTAAAGAGGCGATTAAATTCATGAGAAGGGCCCCGGGTTATCTTCGGACAGAGAGCGCCAGAAAGTTGTGGTCTCTGGCAAAGTCCATGAATCTCAACGAGTGGTGGGACGAGTTAAGCGATTTCGAACGGTAAACCCCTTTTTTCGGTTGACAATCTCGCAGGCGTAGGGTATAATCAACCAGACTTCTAACCCGGCAATCCGGGAAGCCGCAAACCAGGAGGTTTCAATGGACAATCGTTTAAATTTCAGCGCTCCGGGGAGAGCTGAAGACCACAAGAGAGCGCCCTCGGGAACATTGAAAGGAACGGCTCTCTCTATCTTGTTAATCTTCTTTCTCCTTTCATCGATCAATCCCTATACCGTAATTGGGAATGAGATCTCGTTTAACGGACCTCTCTTCCTGATTAATGACCAGACCGGAGCAGGGATCGAATTACTGAAAGAGCTCCCGGTCGAGCTCTATCTTAGAATATCCCCTTATTATCTCATATCAGTAAATGATGCGCCCATGAGTTCCATCGAGGAAAAAGGATTTACATTGTCCCAGATCGGTCGTGTCGAAACGGGGAAGACCCTATTCATCCTCACCCGACCATCCGGTATGGCGCTGGGAGATCCTCCCTCGGCAGGTGAAGTCTTGTTTCGCGGGGATGATTGGTTTCTCGTAAAGGCTCAGCAGGATGTTGTTTCACTGTTCGGGATGGAAGGGTTCAAGTCCTCCATTATTCCCCTTCGTCCACTTCCTCTCGAGAGACCAAGGAGAAGTGCCGGATTGAATCCGGGGCGTGCGGTTCTCTCGGATGAGGCCCGACTGAAGGCGGCAAGTTCTGATACGACACTCCTGAGGTATCTCCAAAGGCTCGAAAACTTCCAGACAAGATACTCGTACACGGATTCTGTTATTGCCGCAGCCGAATGGATACACGACAAGTTTGTCGAGTTCGGTTTTACCGATGTCGCTTACGATTCCTTCATGGCCCAGGGTAGGTGGCAGAGAAACATTGTCGCTACCAAGCTCGGAACGGTCAACCCAGACAAGGTCCTTATCATCGGCGGGCACTACGATTCGGTCACCTACGATCCGAACTGCGATCCCATGGAGTGGGCACCGGGAGTCGATGACAATGGTTCCGGGACCGCTGTGACCCTGGATATGGCCAGGATACTCGCCGGGGAAGAATTGGATATTACCCTGAAGTTTGTACCCTTTGCGGCGGAGGAACAAGGGCTCTATGGGTCGTGGCACTTCGCAGAGCAGGCATTTAATTCAGGGATGGATATCCAGTTGATGTTCAACATGGATATGATAGCGAACCTCGACGACACCTACCTCGACGTGGATATCAACTCCGACAACCAGTCCAGGCCCTATGCCGAACTGATGAGCCAGGTAGCCGAGGACAGCACGGACCTCATTCCGTTTATCAGAAACTCTGGAGGAGGCAGCGATCACTATCCGTTCATGCAGTACGGTTACAACCATGTCTACGCGGAAGAGGGAGATTTCAGCCCAAACTGGCACCGCTGTACCGATACAATCGAAAACATCGATATCCCTTATCTGGTTCAGGTCGAGAATATGATCCTTCCGACCATTGTTATCGTCGCAAATTCGAAACAGATCGATGTGGAGATCGATTGTCCGCTTGATAGTATTCCACAGGGAGGGAGCCTTCCATTTACGGCCTCGGTCATGAATGAGACGGACAGCACGATAACCTTCGAGACCACATTGTGGATAAAGCTTGAAACCGGTCAAGAGATCCCCTTCTTTGGTCCAAGCACAATGACGCTTCAGGCAGGTCAGGGGATAACACGGAACTCATCCATTAATGTTCCCGACAATGCTCACCCGGGTGACTATACGGTGTCCCTCGTGGCGGAGTCACTCACCGGCGATCTCCTCGATGAGGATTCCTTCAGTGTGAGGGTGATGGGATCGAACATGGCGGGAGTTACAGGCAAAGATGGGTTCGTCCTCGAAGGATGGTGATCTCCTTCTTCAATCAGTGATTAATTTGACGAGGTGTCTTGCGCTGTGCTTTGACACCTCGTCTTGCACTTCATTCAGGTTGGTCTGGAATCCTGGTTCGGATCGTCATTGCTGCGGTATATTTTCAAAGGATGGGCGTGTCCCGAAGGACATCTCAGATTGCTGGAAAGAGGACAGGTCGTAATTGAATTATCCCGAGCGGAATTATCTCTTCTTAGAGTTTGCCTACCTTAGAATCGTCAATGTACCTGCCAAACAAGACCTCAAAGAGAAAAAAAACCTGGAAGGTATAGAACGTACTGCGAGCATGATAAAGGAATATTTTCCTCATGATAAAAAGAGGCTGGAATTAATAGATTTTGAGAGTATGATTCTGGATAGAAGGAAAGAGATTAGAAAATTCCAAATGGAGATCAGGAGATTTATCGATCATATCTACGGATCTTTTCAGAAGCCGGAAGAGAGTCGTCGCGTCTGGGCCTCTGCGAAGACTCACATGAGAGTTGCACTCCAGAAGATAAAAAATGTCCCGGTGCATGACAAGGACAATATTTTGAGATTTGAGAGATCAGTAATGGGATCGGCCCGTAAGGGTATAAATTTCTTGGTGGATGATTTACTCAAGCCGATGATTTATCAGGATATCAAGGAATTCATGGAAGCGCTGGTTCCAAGAAGTGCGATTGACAAAGTCGAGGTCCCTCTTGCATCAAAGTTTCTCCGATGTGACCGATGCGAACGTTTCTTTTTGCCGAAACGCAACAAAAGAAGAGGCGGTCAGAATGTCTTCTGCTCTTTACTGTGCAAAGACTCATACTGGAACGAGAAGAGAAAAGATGGAAAATATTTATAATACACCACATATTTTATATGTTGTAATTGAAAGTAAAGCATATGGTTACTCCAACCACCATTTAAAACCTTTGCACGATCAGCACGGCTAATTTAGATTCAGAGCACTATAACCCGACAGGCAACTTAGGTTATGTTAAAATTCGAGGGGGTGAATAATCACGATGGAAGCTTTGTTCGGGACTATTATAGGAGCACTGATAGCTGGAATTGCTGCATACCTTGTAATGAAGAAGCAGCTCGGAGATCACACTACCGAAGATAAGAAGAAATTTTTCCTGCAAAGACTGGAGCAGATTTACGAGATTTCAGCCGATACCCGCGATTTATATCGTAAATCGAGTGGAGAAGTTCTTCGCTATATAGCGGTTGATCAGACCTCAAAATCATGGGAAGAGGGGAAAGTGATCCCTCTTCAGAGACTGAAAATGCTGGTCGCTTTCTATGCTCCGCAGCTCAATGGCGATATCCAGAAAATTGAGGAATTATCTGTTCGTTATGGAGATGCAATCCCAGATGCTTTAAAAAGTTCCATCGGCTCTAATGCTTTTGTTGCATTTCAGTCTGTATACAGAAAGCTGGATCAGGCCTTGGGAAACTTACAGGATCGAGTTTCAGAATTATCGAAAAATTACACCGGGAATTTCATCACAAACCGTTGAGGCTGATACTGCGGCATAGTACATTCCAGATCGGAGTGAAATCTCAGGCTCAACGGCCGTGAAATCCGCATTCAGCCCCTTGCCAATTTGGAACTCTCCGGTAAAAGCTGTGTTTATGGAATGGCGGCTCAATATTGAAGTGCTTAATATCCCTTGCCAAGGTGGCGGAATAGGTAGACGCCAGGGACTTATAATGCATTGACATCTATTTTGCTAACTCGTTGATTCATAACCTATAACGTTGATAACAAATATGGTTAGGGCCATTTTCCTTTTGTATAACTTTAGATGGTTTTTGATGGTTTTCTATGATTTATTACTGCAGTATTACTACAGTCCGTTTCGAGTAAATCTTGTGGACTGAAAGTGCGTTTCCTCTTTTTCTACCTCTAAAAATTAACCCACAGTCACTGCTGTCCGGTTGTTCAGTTTTGATTCTGTTGTAACCATGTAGGCTTCAAC
>CAYTWO010000047.1:5101-16475 GCA_964442125.1 uncultured Gemmatimonadota bacterium | reverse complement strand
CTGGGTAGCTATGTTCGGAAGGGATAACCGCTGAAAGCATCTAAGTGGGAAGCCCACCTCAAGATGAGATATCCCGGACTTTATGTCCCTGAAGGCCCCTGGGAGATTACCAGGTTGATAGGCCGGAGGTGTAAGCATGGTAACATGTTTAGCCGACCGGTACTAATAGGCCGTGAGGCTTGATCTTCTTTCATTTCTCTGGAGAGTTATCGATTCTCCTCGACCCTCGATTTTATATTTTTCTATCAGGAATTCCCCGGTGGTAATGGCGAGGGGGCCACACCTGTTCCCATTCCGAACACAGAAGTTAAGCCCCTCAGCGCTGATGGTACTGCACTGGAGACGGTGTGGGAGAGTAAGACACTGCCGGGGGCTTCTTTTCTGTGCAACAAAAATAGGGACACCCGTACCATTTTGCTATATTCTAAATAACAAAATAGCAGGGACGTCCCTATATTCACTATACTCATTCACACCCTTCTCCCGACCGTTAAATCCTCAGGAGATGGAAATCAAGGGTCCTGTTTCATTTACCGATTGTGTGATAGTCGTAACCGGTCGTGCCAATGTTGGCGAACTCCCCTTTGTCCGCATCCGCGTGGCAGCGAAAACAGGCATACTCAAGAGAGAGGGCACCATAAGCTTTCGTCCCACCATCATAGAACATCGTATAGGCGTTGTCACTGTCAATGTTAATGATATGCGTCCATACGTCGCCTTCATAGGGGCCGTTCGCGATGGCTGATTTCGTCGCCTTGCCCATGTGGCAATCCTGGCATTTCACGCCGGTCAATTGCATGGTGCTCCCCGCATACTCCGTCACCTGAAGGAGGTGGCAGGTCTCGCAGACTTCCTTGTTGTCCGGAAGGATCCAGAGCCCCTTGGCGCGGCTCACGTGTGGATCGTGGCACATCTGACAGCTGAACTCGGAATGCGGACTGTTGAGAAACTCGGGGTACTGCTCATGGTGCCGGATGAAACCATTCTGGGCGATGATAATGGTTGGATCATCCCCCCGTGTGTGACATTGCCCGCAGAGTTCGGCGGTAGGATCGATCATGATCAAGCCAGGGTCGCCAGTATCAGCGTGCTCCTGTCCCGGTCCGTGACAGGCTTCGCAGGCAACATTGAACTGGGCGAAGTCACCTTCGATGCCGGGAGCCGGTCCCTGAAACGCAGTTCCGGTCGGGTCGTATCCGGTCGTGTGGCATGAACCACAGCTGAACGGCTTGAGCTCGTTGGGGTGATAATCGGAAAAGGATCCATCTTCCCAGTTGTACTGATTCTGCCCGTTCTTGGTCAACAGGTACCCGTCCAGACCCACGTAGCGGGTCTTCCAGTGCTTGCTGCCACCGACCACGAAGAGGATATTATTCCAGTTGTAGACGTTGGTATCATGGTCAGGCAGCATGAATCCCGCCAGGCGGGCATCGGTCGTCAGCCCATACCGGTATCCCAGCATCTGGTCCAGCCACACACTTCCTGCCAGCTTCCGGCTGTGTCCATGGGAGAGCCAGTCGGTGTACGCATCCGGGTGGCATCCCCCGCAGACGTCCGGACCAGACGTGTAGGAAGTATCACCATTGAGCCCTCTCCCGAATCCCGGGGAAGCTGTGAAGCAGGTGCAGAAGATGCCCACAAGGGCCAGGATCAAGACTCCCTGGATGGTGCGTCGAAAACGGGCGTTCCATTTTCCTTTCATGGCACACTCCTTCTGTTTAAAGTACATTTTAAGAAAGGGATTAATATCGTCGGTTGAGCTTTTTTCAAGCTCCGTTGTTTCGTATAGCACCTCCTTCCTCCCGCGTGGTCGTTGTGAATGGAATCTTTGTCGGTCAATGGTGCTTTAACCGACCAATAGCGAGTGAACTGGGACATACCTTGTATATGACCTCCCAGCATTGCTGTTTTAAACCAGCAGGAACGATAGCACGCATAGAAACCATGCACTCGTTGCCATCCTGTCTGTGTTCGAGAGGTGAAGAAAAGGGGAATGTTAAAGGAGTTGTCCGGGGAATTTAAAGAGGAGTAGCCGGGGACAGTTACATACTGAAGAGGTAAAACTTCGGGCGCACTACTTCCTTTATAATATGAGGGATTGTATCATAAAGTTGCAACTTTGTCAAGAGCCTTTTAAAGCCTTTTAACGACGGCTTTTCAACGACCAGGGCCTTCTCCAAAGAATCCGGTTGATCATCAGAAGCCAGGGGATTAAATTAACGTTTTTGGGTCATTTCATCGATGACCTTTCCACTGGCTTCACCCGTTTTTCGAGATCCTGGTCAAGGGGGGAGAAATCGGAAGAAACAATGAGAAATGGCTGAGATAAAATCGATATTTAAATTGTGCCTGTCCCTGTTTACTGTCCTGAGATAAAATCGATATTTAAATGGTGCCTGTCCCTGTTTACCTGTTTATCCTATTTATTTACCAGGGAAGAGAGGACTGTTATGGAGTGACGAGATATGAACCTCCGTGAATATCAGGCAAAAAAAATATTTTCCACGTACGGCGTTCCCGTTCCGCGCGGCGAAATCGTAACAAACCCGGACGGTGCTGCTGAATTGACCAGAAGTCTCGGTGGTTCCGTCGTACTCAAGCCCCAGCTCGGTGTGAAGGGCCGCGGAAGGGTAGGTGGAATCGGGTTTGCGGATGGTCCCGATCATGCCAGAATGGAGGCGGAGCGGCTCTTCAGTTCGACCATCAAGGGTGAGTCAGTGGAAGTACTTCTTGTAGAGAAAAAGATAGCGATCGCCGATGAGCTCTACCTGGCGGCAGCAGTCGATTATTCAGCCCGGCGGCCAGTGCTTATCGCCAGTTCCGAGGGTGGGATCGAGATCGAAAAAGTCGCTGAAACCTATCCCGATCGTCTCTTCAGGATTCCGTTGAATATCCTCGCCGGACCCACCTCAGACGATTTCACTTCTATCGCCGAGCGGATGGGAGATGATGTCGCTCGATACCTGGGGATACTCTATCGCATATTTCGCGACTATGACGCGGAGATGGTGGAGATCAACCCGCTGGTGCGTACGAAAGACGGGCGTTTATGTGCCGTGGATGCGGTACTGAATGTCAACGAGGATTCCGTCTTTCGACATGACGACCTCATCGCGCTCAAAGAGGAGATGCCGGTCGATGATCCCATCGCCGAAGAAGCCGCGCGCTCGAACTGGACATATATCGACCTGCCCGGCGATATCGGTATATTATCGAGCGGCGCCGGTTTGACGATGACCATATTGGATTTGATCCATAGCGCCGGAGGAAAGCCGGCGAATTTTCTCGATACCGCACAAATCGATGACGAGGGTATCTACAACGCCTTCGATCTCCTCTCACGGGCCAAAGCAACGCACGTCCTTCTCGTCAACATCTTCGCCGGTCTGAACCGGTGCGATCGATTGGCCGCCGGGATCACAAGATATCTAAAGGACCATCCGATCGACATTCCCCTGGTGGTGCGAATGGTCGGCAACCTGGAGGAAGAGGGAGCCCGGCTCCTGAAGGAGATCGGTATCACACCCTTTTCTCGTCTTGAGGACGCGGTGGAAGAGGCAGTTAAAATCTCCAAGGCACCGATGCGGGAGTCACAATGAGTGTGCTAGTCGATCCAGATACGAGGGTTCTGGTCCAGGGCATTACCGGCAACGCGGCCCGACATCACACGGAACTGATGTTGGAATACGGGACAAACATCGTCGCCGGAATGCGTCCCGGGGCAGGTGGTACACGAGTTCACGGCGTGCCGCTCTTCGATTCCGTGGCGGAGGCCGTGGAGACCAAGAACCCGAACGCTGCGATCCTCTTTGTCCCTGCAAAGGCGACGAAATCAGCGGCCTTCGAGGCACTGGAAGCAGATATCGGCCTTGTAGTCATGGTCTCTGAGCATGTACCCCTTCACGACACCATGGAGATAGTCGCGAAGGCGGGGGAAAAAGGAGCGATCGTCATCGGACCGAATACTCCCGGCCTCATCGCGCCGCCGGCACGATGCAAAATCGGGTTCGTTCCCTCGCAATACTATATACCTGGTCCTGTTGGCATTGCTTCCCGCAGCGGTACATTGACCTACGAGATCGTCTCCCGCCTGACCCTGGCCGGGATCGGGCAGACTACCTGCGTCGGGGTGGGCGGTGATCCCATCGTCGGCACGACCTTTTCCAGGATGGCACGACTCTTTGAAAGTGACCCAGACACCAAATTGATCCTCCTCATCGGTGAGGTCGGCGGCAGCATGGAAGAAGAGGTGACGGAACGGGTTCGAAACGGCGAGATTTCAAAACCGGTCGTGGCATATATCGCAGGCCATACGGCACCTGAGGGGAAGCGAATGGGGCATGCGGGTGCTATTATCGCCGCTGGACGTGGGAGCATCGAGAGCAAACTCGCGGCATTCGAAGCGGCCTCCATTCCCGTGGCGTCTGTGCCGGATGATGTCGTGGAACTTGTAAGGGAAGGCCTTTAGTTCAAGTCACACGATTCGTCTTTGAAGGGCTTGTCTTTGATGAGATCACTCAAAACATACTCTAATGGTCTCGCTCCTGATGTGATTCTCCCCTCTGTTGATGGAAGGATACGAATTAACAAGATTCCGGACAAGCCGGAATGACGGGGAGCCGGACAAGCCGGAATGACCTCCCTCTCCGTCATTCCCGCAAGCTGAACGATGCGATAGCAGAGTGAATCGCGTCGGGAATCTCAATGATGTACGGATTTAAGTACCCCGTGGTAAACCACGGGTTGTTTATAAATGTAAGGAATTGGACATTGCAGACCTCGCCCGCCTATCCTTCGGAAACGAAACCTTGTAGGAGCGGTTGGACTTTCCGTACATTCCGTAAACGGTGTTCGAAAAAGTTACCCCACATGCGAGACAGGTTGTAACCTTTTGCCTGAACCGACGTCTTATATATAGATATGAAGATGAGCTCACTTGAAAAGATCCTGCTTGAGCACAAGGATCAGGTGTTCAGCCATGCCTTCTATGTGCTCGGGAATCGTGAGGATGCTGAAGACGTTACTCAGGAGGTACTCGTCAAGTTGTGGGAGAACCTTGATGGGATCGATAAAAGCCGCTGCAGGGCATGGGTTATGAGGGTCACTCACAACCTGTGTATCGATCGAACACGGGAACGTAAAAAATCAATTTTCCGAATTGAGGATCTGGAGAGGGTGACTGCGAAGGATATCATGAAAAAACGAGGTCCGCAAACCGACCCCGAGTCGAGCCTCGAGTCAAAGGAGGCTCAACGAGCCCTTTTGAGGGCCTTGAAGAATCTTCCGGCAAAGACGAGGAGCATGCTTGTACTTCACTACTATCATGGAATGAAGTATAGGACGATCGGTGAAATGTTTAGGAAAAAGGTCAACACGATCAAGGTGGAAGTCCATCGGGGACGAAAGAAATTGAAAGAGATCCTGGCGGATGAGTCTCCCGAAAAGACAGGGAAGGTTTGAGATGAGCAACGAATGTCTAATGGTCAGATCGTTCTTCGATCAACTCCTGGACAGCGATCTGTCGGAAGGGGAACTGTCAATTCTGCAAAGGCACATTAAGGAGTGCCGGGCCTGCAGAATTGAGTTGAAAACAGAGAAGGAAATCATTGAGATGTTCCGACACCTTCCAGAACTGCAATGTCCGGAAAATGTCCTTGATAGAGTCAGGGATATCGTTCTCGGTCAGGAAGCACCCACGGTTCGAGTCCGAAAAGGAAATCCTTTTTTTCAAGGGCTCCGATGGGGGATAATATCTGGGGGGTTGGCGGTCGCGATCATCGTTCTCCTTCTGATCAAATTTCCGATCCTGGAGCGAGGGGAACCCGTTCAGATTGACTATTCACAGGAAGAGGTACGGAGAACAAGGACCGAAGCGCTTTGGAGCCTGGTATTTGTGGCCGAGAAGGTCAATCGGGTCGAAAAGGATGCAGTTGAAACGGTGTTTCTCGAGAGTCTTCCTCGCACACTGAGAAAAGGCGTTCGAAATACAATTCAAACACTTTGAGGAGGTACGAAATGAAGATCTTAAGAGAAGTTACCCTGTGCCTGTTTTTCTTGAATTTCTTCATCATCGTCCATGCCGGGGATGATGACTTCAAGAAGCACCCAGGCTATGTAAATCTCGATGAGATAAAAATTCCTGACAAAGCGGGAGAAGTCACCGAGATCCATCTTGGTCCGGCTCTGTTGAAATTGATGTCGATAGCGGATGATGATGAAGAGGATGATCTCTCGACGACCTTGTCAGGTATCGTAGGTATTCAGGTCAAAACGTTCGAGATAGATCCGTCGGAGGCAGAGGATATCATTCCCATCATGGATCGGATCGAGGAGGAGATGAACCGTAAGGGATGGGAAAGACTTGTCCTGGTCAAAGAGAAAGATGAAAGAGTGGTAGTGAGCATAAAGCCGGATGAAGGGAAAGCGGTCGGACTTCTCGTCATGTCCCTGGAGTCGAGCGGCGAGGCCTCTTTTGTCAACATCGTTGGGACCATTGACTTGAAATCGCTCAGCGATCTGGATATCGACCTGGACGAATCCACGCTGGACAGCTTGAAGGAACACATGGAAAAGGGCACAAAATAGGAAAAATATCGGATAATATGGGAAGTGTCCTTATTTTATCAGGTGCGCGGTTTTTCGACTATGGCGTGTCCGTTTCTACCGTCGATCTGGACCGTGATGGGAGAGGGAAGCTGGATGTGCCTGACGAACCTGAGCTCCTTCCGGATCTCCTGTTCGCCCAGCCATGACCAATCGATGAAGCTCCCCTTTTCATCCAGCGCGGCATATATATAGCCGATCCCCCTGGCCACGATGTTCTGGAAGAAGTGTGTCCCCTGGGAAGGATCGATATTGAATTCTTTCAGTGCCGTTTCGACCATGATCTTCACCCCGGATATCTGGCTCCACTTCACCGGTACACCGAGCCACCTGTCCTGTGTCCCCCAGCGGCCGGGTCCGATGAGGAGGTACTGGGTGGAAGATTTGACGAGCATCGCGTTCAATTCTCCCACTTCTTCTGCGATCTCGACGGTCTTTGAGGAATCGAACCTGTCCGGTACGACGTAAACGATATCTCTGATGAAATCCATCATACCGTTGCCCAGGGCTTTTTTGGAACGGATAAAGACGTGGTTTGTGCCTTCGGTCTCTTCCAGGGATATCTCGTTTCGTTCGGAAGAGAGGGCGAGAGGCCGGATCTGGAGTATAGCGAGTGTGGGTAACCTCTTGCGGCCTGAATGGAGATCAACCGCGAACTCCAGTTCCACCGGGCACCCCATACCCTGTTTTCCGAGCCCGAGCAGATTCTGCAGTATGGAGGAGAGCGGAAAGGCGTCGTACTTTAGTATGCCTGAGAATGTCACTACTGGGGATCCATCCTTCGACAGGCCGTCCCGAATGACTCCGTCGTTCATGTTATAGGTACTGGCCACGAGATCGAGGGAGCCATCCTCCCTGATATCGGAGATATCCAGTTTTTTCAGCGTGGCATCCTCTTTCCCGGTGAGCTTGAAAGTCGTTCTCGATGTGTCGAGGACATAGAGTTTTGTCTGGGAATTTGCGAGTGTGAGCTCTGTGGATGAAAACTCAGGGATGATGTCAGGATGAGGCGGTGAATATCTGAGCACCCTTTCGCCACTTACAACGGTCTTCCCGAGACCGACGGCGATACTGGCGATGCCGTCCTCTGCAGACTGGTGAGATATGGGGTAAAAATTGGTCGACTGGGCAACACCCGAGAAGTTTGGATAGAACCTCCCGCCATAATCATGCCCCACCAGTTTCTGAATGATTACTGCCATCTTTTCCTCCTCGAGCTTCGAAGAGGTCGATTCGATATAAGCCCTTGCCTCCCTGTAAAAGATGGACGCGTAAACAAGCTTGATGGCCTGGCAGAGTTGCTTCAGCCGAATCTCCTTCTTGCTGTGGTTGTTGGGGAGCATGTAAGTGCTGTAGACACCGGCGAACGGAAAGTCATGAGAATCCTCGAGGAGCCCCGAAGACCTGATGGCGAGAGGTGTCTTGAAGTGGCGCAGGATCTTTGAGAGTTTACCCTTCAGCTCATCGTTGATCTTGCTTCTCAAAAAGACTTTTGCGATCTCATGGTCGTCCGGGTTCTTGTCTTCGAGAAACTTCAAGAGTTTATTCTCGAATATGAACCGTTCGAACTCGAGTGTTCCTATGACCAGGGTGCTCGGGACAATGATATTCACTCCCTCGTATTTCTTGTTGATGTTGTACCTCGCGAGGAGGGATCTTATAAAGGCGATGCCTCTGCCCTTTCCGCCGAGTGAGTCGCCCGTCAGCCGTGTGAACGATGATTCGAACTCGTATGTCTGCTGCGAGAAATCAGCGATGGCAAACTGCTGTTTGTCCCGGCGGCTTTCATTGAATATTTCGAGCAGGTAATCGCGAGCCTCGCTGGGATCCTTGAAATCCGAGAATTTCCTGGGTCGCATTTCCAGGGCCAGCATGAACTCGCAACGCGCAAATAGCCAGTTGGAGAAGTGATTCCTCTCGGCATGGTACTGCAAAGATTCAAGTGGTATTTTCTGGAGCAGGTCCACGAATTCCTTCATGTTGGAAGCCCTTGCGACCTCCACCGTTTCTTCATGGACCGCTTCGAGGGAATTCCCGGCTTTCTTGGTTCCAGAGCGTTTCTTTTTTGGGCGAAGGAAGATGAAATCACCGAATCCAAGGTGGTTCAGCAGAAAATGCCTGAATTCCTCGATCAGTAGGGGTGAGTTCTTGTGAAGGAAATAGGTGCTGGCCGCCTCTGCCTTCTGACGGTTTGCATCCTCAGATGACTGCATCAGTATCGGTATGAACGGGGAGACCTTTCTTATCTCCCGGCTGAACTTGTATCCCGCGCTCGGGTCCATTTTCCCATCACGAGGAAAACGGACATCTGTAACCACTCCCAGCACGGAATCCTTGTACTCCGTGAAGTATTCCAGCCCCTCCTCGTACGTCTCCACGAGGAGGATCTTCGGGCGTGCCCTGCGGGTCACCAGCCTCTGCATCTCGTTCAGGTCCTCGGAGATCGTGCGCCGGGTCTGCCTCACGATCTCGGTGTAGAATATCGGCAGGAACATGGAATAATACCGGATGGAGTCCTCGACCATGATAATGACCCGCACATGACCGTTCACTGTGTCGTCGTGTGCGTTGATCCTGTCCTCGAGATACTTGATAATGGCAAGGAAGAGAGTGGAATCCCCGGTCCAGAAAAAGGCCTTGTCAATACCCTTCTTGTTTTGTTTCTGATCTATGAGGCGTACATCGGAGGAATCCGTAGCCAGAAGGATCACCGGAAGATCCGGGTGGATCTTTTTTATCTCTTTCCCGAATTCGTACGGGTCCATCCCGATATTTTTTGACATCGTGATGACCATGTCGAACCTGTTCTCCTTCAGTCGTGACATGGCAGTATACCAGGAGTTGGCCCGCGTGACCTTCGGAGGTGAACTGAGGAGGAGATGACGGTATTCACCGATAATGAGCTCTGAGATTAGCCCTTCCTCCTCGATGACGAATGCGTCGTAGAGACTCGAGACGAGCAGGATTTTCTGCACCTTGAACGGCATCAGGGAATGGAACATCCTGCTGAGTTGTTCGTGGTCGGCCTCGTATCTGTTCCGTCTTTGCAACATGGAATAAGGCTCCTTATGATGAGACTCACTCACGGACGATCCGGCTCTATACCAGACTGTCGGTGCTTCTGCGTACAATGGAATATATCGATATGGACCGATCCGGTCAACATACGGGTGTCGACAGATTTGTGTATGTAACATCTTTTAACTACCCGGTTTGGTCGTAGATTCTCGGGATGTTTTCCGGTAATTGAATCCAGGTGTCGATTTTCTGTAGATTTGATGTTTAAAATTGTTGACATTTCTGTTTAAGGAAGTAAATTAATCCCGCCAAAATCAGATTATAACTATGGACTTTGTTATACAAGTCCCTTCATTGATCCAAGGAGGACAAGATGTCAGAAGCAGTCGAGGTCTTCATGTCGAAGATCAAGGCGAAAGATCCGGCTCAGCCCGAATTTCACCAGGCTGTGTTCGAGGTTGCCAGCTCGTTAATGCCTTTTATCGAGAAGAACCCGAAATATTCGAAGGCAAAGATTCTCGAGAGGATCTGTGAGCCGGAGCGCGTTATTCTGTTCCGGGTACCCTGGATGGACGACAAGGGTGACGTACAGGTCAACCGTGGTTTCCGTATCGAGATGAACAGCGCAATCGGGCCGTACAAGGGCGGGCTGCGTTTTCATCCCTCGGTCAACCTTGGTATCCTGAAGTTCCTCGCCTTCGAGCAGGTCTTCAAGAACAGCCTGACTACCCTACCCATGGGTGGTGGCAAGGGTGGCTCTGATTTCGATCCGAAAGGCAAGAGCGACAACGAGGTGATGAGGTTCTGCCAGAGCTTCATGACAGAGCTGTGTCGCCATATAGGAGCGGACACCGATGTGCCCGCGGGAGATATTGGTGTGGGCGGCCGCGAGATCGGGTTCCTTTTCGGCCAGTACAAGAGAATCAGGAACGAATTTAC
The DNA here is from genome assembly GCA_964442125.1 of uncultured Gemmatimonadota bacterium. Lineage (GTDB taxonomy): Bacteria > Gemmatimonadota > CAZMKB01 > CAZMKB01 > CAZNLH01 > CAYTWO01. The sequence goes on along the minus strand of CAYTWO010000047.1, from coordinate 5,915 downwards.
AGGTGTTCTCACCGGTAAGGGGCTCAACTGGGGCGGTTCGCTGATCCGACCGGAAGCTACCGGTTACGGTGCGGTCTACTTTGCTGCCGAGATGCTCGCGACCCGCAATGAGACTCTGGAAGGCAAGACTTGCCTGGTCTCTGGAAGCGGTAACGTCGCTCAGTACTCAACCCAGAAAATCAATGAATTGGGCGGCAAGGTTATAACCCTGTCTGATTCGAGCGGGTACATCTTCGATGAGGCTGGAATTGACGATGAAAAGCTCGCTTTTGTCATGGAGCTCAAGAACGTTCGCCGTGGCCGAATAAAAGAGTACGCCGAAAAGTATGGCGTGACTTACACGCCGGTCGACGAGAGCGCCGATCACAACCCGCTCTGGGATCACCCGGCAGATTGCGCCTTCCCATGCGCCACTCAGAACGAGATCAACGGGAAAGATGCCCAGAACCTGGTGAAGAACGGAGTCTACGTCGTCAGTGAGGGAGCCAATATGCCAACTACTCCCGATGGTGTCGATATATACCTTTCGGAGAAGATCCTGTTCGGCCCGGGCAAGGCAGCCAACGCCGGTGGAGTGGCTGTTTCGGGTCTCGAGATGTCGCAGAATTCAATGAGGTTTTCATGGACCCGCGAGGAGGTCGATCAGAAGCTTCAGCGCATCATGAAGGATATCCACGCGAAGTGCCTCGAGTACGGTGAGGATGGTGGCTACGTCAACTATGTCGATGGAGCGAACATCGCCGGCTTCATCAAGGTCGCCGACACGATGATCGATCAGGGGATCGTATAAGATATCCCTCGAGATTGTTCCGGG
>CAYTWO010000047.1:0-5001 GCA_964442125.1 uncultured Gemmatimonadota bacterium | reverse complement strand
GACTGCTGTCGATCGAGTCCGCTTCACTGATGACAGTTACCGGCTCGAGCACATCGGTCGACTCCCCGCCGGCCAGGTCAACACGCCAGCCCTTGATCTCATCGATGAAATTGAGAGCCAGTGTCCCGAGATCCAGGGGCTCGATACCCGCCTCTTCCACCACGTCCTCTATACGGGTGAGGTTATCCAGAGCCTTCTCGTTCGATCCATCGACCTCGGTCGCAGACCTGTAGACCTCTTCCGCCTCCCGGAAGTGTCCCGTCCGTTCGAGTGCCATTCCCAGGTTGTTCTGAAACATCGCAATATCGTCTCTCAGCTCGACCGCGCGTGCCAGGGGCGGGAGGGCATCGGCAAAACGCTGATTCTCGATGAATATCATGCCGAGGTTGTTCATCGACCAGGCATCCCGGTCATCGATCAGGATAGCCTGACGGTACGCCTCAATGGCTTTTTTATCCTCTCCGAAAAGGTACAGCGCGCGGCCCTGGAGACGAAATGCCACGTTAGACTCGGGATCGATCTGGAAGACTTTTTCGATCTCGACCAGGGCCTCGCTAGTTCTTCCCGCATCGAGAAGTACACGGCTCAGGTTGAGCATGCTTTTAACATGGTCGGGATCGAGCTCAAGCGCCCGTTCGAAAGCCTTTTCCGCAACTTCATGATCACCGGCTTTCCAGGCGGAGAGACCCAGCATATAGAAACCCCAGGGATTCTCTCCCTTGCGATCCGTGTACGATGTGAACAGCCTGATGGCATCCTCATATCGTCTTTCACGGTAGGCGACCTCCGCCTCTTCGTAGGAGATCTCCTCCGGGTATTCAGGTTCCACTGCCACGACAGTTGTTTCCTCATCCACCGGGTCTTTCGCCGTGGAAGCTATTTCCATCTCGGGCTGAGGAAACTCCACCCTCGATGTTGGAACGGTTTTCTGCGGGGTCCATTCGGTGACCTGCTCGCCGGTTTCCTTGTCGTTGCCGCATCCAGTGACAGCCAGGATGAGTAACAGCACCGGGATGAACGCCGCGCCCTTCGACACCCTTTTACGGTTATGTAGATCGCACAACATCGTGTGCCTCCTTTCCAGTTGCGCCCCTGCGGGGCTGGTCCATCGATCATCCATTCAATGAACCAGAAAGGCAAGTCGGGTACCAAACTGTATCAGGGAGACCGATTATCTGCTAACTCTTTGTAGCGATATAGGTTATTATGACAGTGGCCCGAAGAGAATCGTGATCGGAGGGAGTGATAGTGTCCATAAGGACACGATTTTAAAAGCGCAAGCGTGTCCTTATGGACACAGCTATTTGGCTCGTTTCAGGTCGTGACGCCGCATGATCTTGAGGAGGCTTGCATGATCGGCGAGTCCAAGTTCCTTTGCCGTACGTGAAATATGCCAGTCGTTCCGCTCGAGAGCGGTGACGATGATCTCTCGTTCCGCCTCCGCTTTCCGTTCTTTGAATGTCCTGGGACGGGGTCCGCTCGCTGGATGCGAACTGCCTCGCAATTCAACAGGTACATGATCGACCCGGATCACTTCACCGTCGGCAGAGATTATCATCCGTTCGATGATATTCCTGAGCTCTCTAACGTTGTTGCGTTTCCATTCACAGGCTGTCAGGATTTCAAGCGCTTCCGCGTCCAGTCTCTTCCTTCGGATACCGTAACGGGCGCATGTAACGGAGAGGAAGTGATCAGCGAGAGCGGGGATATCGGAACGGCGATCCCGCAGCGGTGGTACGTGTAGTACATGAACATTCAGCCGGAAATAAAGATCCTGGCGGAAGCCCGAGGCCTCCGTGTCAGACTCGAGATCCAGGTTGGTTGCAGCAACGACCCTGGCATTCACCTTGATAGAACGTTCACCGCCAAGGCGTGTTATGTGGTGTTCCTCGAGCACCCGGAGCAACTTTGCCTGGGCGGCGGCGGTCAGCTCACCGACCTCATCGAGAAAGAGTGTGCCACCCGCTGCCTGTTCGAAGGCGCCCCTGTGCGTTCGATTGGCTCCGGTAAATGCTCCTCGTTCGTGCCCGAAGAGTTCGCTCTCTATCAGGTTCTCGGGAAGAGCGGCACTGTTGATTGCCACGAAGGGCTTCTTTGGATCGGAGCCGAGGCGATGGAGCTCAAGGGCCACGAGTTCCTTACCGGAGCCGCTCTCACCTGTGATCAGAACCGGGCTGGGGATGTGTGCAAGGCGAACAATATGCTCTTTCAGCCGCAGCATTGCAGGGCTCGAACCAATGAGCGGGGTGTCTGTTCCGAGATCTCTCTTCAGCGTTTCAACCTCCGTTTCCAGCCTGACCCTCTCAAGAGCGTTCTCCACCTCGTGAGCCACCCGCTCCATCGCTTCCGATTTGTCTATGAAACTATAGGCACCGAGCCGGATCGCCTTGACGCACCGATCGTAGTTGCCGGTCCCTGTATAGACGATAACGGGCAGCCGGATACCGCACTCCCTGAGTGTGCGTAGTACCTTGAACCCGTCGGTACCGGGCATCTCCAGATCCAGGATTACGCAATCGACCGCCTCACGCGAGATGACGTCGATCGCCTCTTCCCCCCCTGTCGCCACGAGCGTCTCGTAACCGCCAATGCGTTTCAAGTCATATGCATACTGCTCAGCAAGGGTGGAGACATCATCTACTATCAATACCAGTGTCAATTCTGCTGCCCTCCTGGATCGTGATTACCAGTCTCCTCCTGGATCGATGTCCTGAATTCTCCGGGAAGTTCAACGATGAAACTACTCCCACTCCCTTTGTCGCTTTCTACATGGATGGAGCCATCGAGATCCATTACAAGTCGTCGGACTATCGAAAGACCCAGTCCAATGCCATCATCTTTCGTTGTATAAAAATCGTCGAATACTTTCGACTGCTCTTCCCTGCTCATTCCGATTCCCGTGTCCTCCACTGTTATACGTACCCACCCCGGCATGGATTCCCCGGTAATGATCTCTGTTGAAACGGTAACGATCCCTGATCCTCTTTCGAGACTGTCGATGGCGTTGCCCACGAGGTTCTCGAGGATACGACGAAGGGCTACCCGGTCGCCATGTACGACAGCTCTATCGTTCAGGTTCATTTTCAATTGAAAGCCTGCCTGTCCCGATTCCCTCATGTCGCCAATCACCTGCCTGACGATAGCATTCACGTTACAGGGCCTGCTTTCGCTTCGAGGAGACAGTCTTGCGTAGTTCGACGCGAGGTTTTCCAGGTAGGAAATGCTCGAGTCAAGGGTCTTCTGCCTATCACTGAAGACCGCGGGCAGCTGATCCGGGTTATCCCGAGCCAGTTGAAAAAGATGGTGGAACACGTTGCGAATCGGTATGAGTCCGTTCTTGATATCGTGGTTCACCTGCCGCGCCATCTCCCCAAGCGTCGCGCGCCGCTCAGCCTCTTTGATACGTACTGCACTGACACGAAGTTTATCTGTCATGACACCGAGGAGCCGCGAGAGGGCACCGATCTCATCCTTACGGCTACTTCCGAATTCGATGTCCAGACGGTCGAGATCGATTCGCGAGGTCTTGTCGGCAAGCTCCAGTAACGGCTGGCTGATCCGTGATGCCAGCCATCCCGCCAACAGGACAGCAAGGATGCCGGCGGAGGCGACCGAGATCATAAACCATCGATCGATGCTTTGGCGCAAAGCCTCCAGCTCTGTCAAGGGGTGTGTTACGCGAAGGTGCGCGGTCTTCCGCTTCCGGTTTACCGGATCGATGAACGGGACACTCAACTCCTGAACGATTTCACCTTCCCGGTCATACTCACTCGATATCTCATCCGCCGGCGCATCCAGATCAGTGTCTGAGGAGAGTATTCCACCCGGATAGATCAGTGATACGATCAGTTCACCCTCACGTGCCAGCCGGGATAAGAAGCGCTCTTCAACCTTCACTCCGGCGATGATCGTGAACCGCCTGTCACCCAGCCGAAAGGAGTCAACTCGGGCAAGAGCGATAAATGGTGCGTCTGGAGCGCGCGCCTGCACCAATGCGGCGCCCCGGGGCGTCGAAGCAAGGAGCTCCGGTAATTCAGGTTCGAGCCGGTCGTACTCGTTGCGGAAGTGCCCTGAGCTTATGATTCGTCCGGACTTATCCTGGATCTGCAGCATGGAGAGTCCGGTAAGCTGCATGGCTTTCCCAGCGTAATCGAGCAGGTAACGCCGCTCCTCCGATGCATGATCCAGTGCGGCCCGGCGAAAACGATTGTCATCGATAACAGCACTTCTCAGCGATCTGAGCGAAGCCTCGATCGAATTGCTCTCCTGCTCCAGGTCATCCTCGATGACCGCGACCAGTGAAGCGACCCGGTTCTCATATTGCGCTGTCAGGCGATCCGTCATTTCGTTCCGGATGAAAATAGCGAGAACGATAAGGGGAAGGAGGACAGCCAGAAAGAAGGCTGTAAGAAGTCGCGTCTGAAAAGTCATAACGCTTATCTCTCCCGCGATATATGGGAAGTTACAAGGATATCACCGTTCCAGTCGACAGACAAACCGAGTCTGCCACGGCTGGCTATAACATGCCGGCGTGTATCGACAAGTGGTATTAGTGCCGTGGTAAGGTCCATTTCCTCCAGGGCAAGCCAGTGGGCTCTCTTTATCAACCTGGCTGCTTCGTAACAGGGATCTACTGACTGTTGTGGGATTGAAACAATGTAGGCGAAATCGTCTCCCTTCCTGAGGCTCGAGGCGAATTTATCTGCGGGTAGGCCTTCCGCGATTATTCTGGAGGCATCTCGGGCAAGTCCGGGGACGGCGGAGGCAAGTATCGCCGCCTCTGGAGAGATGGAGGTGTCGGTCGAAGCGAGAGCGACGATCCGCTCGGCGAGTCCCCTGGCGACCCGGTCTTTCAGTTCGTATACGATTCGCCGCTCAACGGATGTCGTGTACGCTCCCATTGGAACGGGTGGTGGTCCCGGCACGGTTCGGGAGAGCTCTATGCAGGTGTTGATCTGTTCAAGCCATGATAGAGGCATATAACCGCGAGCGTCTACGCTC
>CAYTWO010000046.1:0-16816 GCA_964442125.1 uncultured Gemmatimonadota bacterium | reverse complement strand
GAACGGTCTAAAATTTAGCGGTCCACAATACCCCTGTCAAGGAAAGAGATTTGAAGGTTACCAGCCCCTGACAGGCCGATCGAAAATTGATAAAACTCAATAGTTTTTTCTTGACTTCAACATGAACCGTATGTAATTTTTCCCTCAAAGCGATGAACTCTGTGCGGCCAACAAGATTATATTTGCCACCTTTCCTCTAATAGAACGAAATAACACTCAATGATCCAGCCCAGGACAAGTCCTTCAGTGTTTGGGCGATCTCTGATGATCGCCTGCATCCTGATCTTCTCGGTTGCCGGTACGGCTCTTTCCTCTAAGGATCCGTTTATACTCAAGGGACGGATCAGTTCATACCTTTACTCCTTCGAGGAGCAGAATCCCGATATATCGAGCGACCGGCATGTTCTCTCTTACGAGTCATTTGACATCGATGCCTTCGATGTCGGGATATCCGGTCTATCCTTCCATGGTTACCTGAGAACATTGAACAATCCCGAAGAGGATGAGCGAGATGGCCCATCGACTAAGATCTATAACCTCTATCTCCACTACGACGGGCTATTCTGGAATGGAAACCTTCGCGCAGGGAGACAGTTTCTATACGGCGGTGTAGCCAGGGGAAAGATGGATGGTGTAAAACTGGATGTATCTCCGTTATGGGGAGTTTTTATTATGGGTTACCTTGGCTCTCAGGAGCCGGAAGGTCTTTCGACAAAGATCGATTCATGGTCTTCGAGCAACACTTGGGGGGCAAGGGTGCGTATCGATCGAATCTCCAAGACTCAGGTCGGATGGAGCTTCAACCAGCGCTCGAGGTACGACGAAGAGGAAGCCCGACTCATCGGTATCGACATCAGGAACAGATCTCTTCCCCAGCTGGACCTGTACGGGAAATTCGATTGGGACCACATCGCGAAGCGAACGAGCTACCTGGTATTTAATGCTTCCTCCCGAATCGGACCCAGGCTGTCTCTGTCGGGGGAGTACGCCAGACACAACCCGCAGATCCGCTCCAATTCCATACTCAGCGTCTTCAGACAGGAGTCATACGATCAGGTTAGATTCAGGCCATATTACAGGTTATCGGAACGGCTTGGGCTGGAAGGCGGTTACTCTATCGTCAGTTACAACGAAGACAAGAGCCACCGTGTGGAGGGGGGGATAAACTTCGGCAAGGGTAGCATGGGAGTCATCTACCGAACGGGTTACGGTGGAGAGACCACTGGAGGTTACGGGAGCCTTTACTTCGGTCCGATGAAAGATCTTCAGGTTCGGCTTTTCGCCAACTACCAGAAATACAGGACGGTCGAAGAGACTTCCCCCTTATTAGAATCTTTTGTTACATCGGCTGCCTTCGATTACTCCGGGCTGAACCCTCTAAACCTTTCCATCGAGGTTCAGGAGGCCTGGAACGAGTTGGTTGAAAGCGATTTCCGATTTTTCTTCAGGGCCAATTACCGATTCAGGTTCGTGAAATGAAGAACTTTTCCATTACAGGTATCGTGGCTTTCTTCGGCATTTTACTGACGTTTTTTATCCTCCACGGGGAGCTGAAGGTGCCTGAGAGCGAGTTGATCTTCTCCCACAGACTCCATGTCTCGGATCTCGAGGTCGAGTGTCTGGACTGCCACGTCACGATATCGACAAGCAATCAGGCCGCAGATAAAAATATCCCCACCCACGAAGTCTGTGGAGATTGTCACGAAGACGCGATCGAGGGTGATGACTGCCGGATGTGTCACGCGAACCCTGAAAACCCGATACCGGTAACAGTTCCTTCACGGAAGATAGTCTTCTCCCATAAAGAGCATCTGGCAAGAGACATTGATTGCGACAATTGTCACAAGGGAGTGAAAGGAATGGACAGGCTGACCTCTGTAAATATGCCTGTCATGGAGACCTGTTCGAGTTGCCACGATGAACGCACAGCCCCCATGGACTGTTTCCTGTGCCACATCAACCCGGAGGAAATCATGAGGGCGGCGCACCCTGTCGGCTGGAGGCACTCACATAAATATGAAGCGTCGAGGAACGACGAGAGTTGCAGGACTTGCCACCCGAACACTGACTACTGCCAGGACTGTCACGAAGGAGACAACCTCCGGCAGACGTCGCACGATCTGAACTACAAATTCACTCACACCCTCGATGCCAAGGGCAAAGAGAAGGACTGCATGGTCTGCCATACGAACCAGTCCTTTTGTAATGATTGCCATCAACGCGAAGAGGTCATGCCGACGAATCATTCGAGCGCATCCTGGCCCAGACATGATCACGGGAGAGAGGCGGCGCGAGATCTCGAATCGTGTGCGGGGTGCCATGATGATGAAGATCCTACCTGTCTCAGGTGTCACACGGACATAGACGACATCAGGGGCACCGACCCGAGTCCTCACGGCCCTGGTTTTATTTCAGAGAGGGGCAAAGGACCATGGCACGACGATCCGGCATATTTCTGTTACCGATGTCACAGGCCGGGCTCACAATTCAGAGAACCGGGATTCTGTCGTTATTGTCATGCGCTATTATCCGACGGGAACGTCGACTCCCCAGTGCCCGGAGGGAACAATGACGCGTTTTGAAACGTACCCGGTCCTGTTCATGATCTCGGTGATCACAATCGCGACAGGGTGCAGCGAAAGGAGAGAGAACCCGGTCTTTCCCGACATCCATCCCGATTCGTGGATGGAACCGGATTCCCCGGATTTTCACGGCCTGAGAGTTCTCGCGGAAGGGATCGAATTCTGCTTCAAATGTCACGGCGAGGACGCCGGTGGTGGCGTACGGTCGGTCGCCTGTTTTCAATGCCACGAAGACTCGGGTGGGGGTTGCTTGAGCTGCCATGGCGGCCTGGATAACGATACGAGCGCACCTCCCAGGGACCTTTCAGGTAACACGATACCCGACTCCACGGGCGTAGGAGCTCATACAATCCACCTGGAGGGAGAGGGTGATTTCACTGGTTTCTATTGCGGGGTGTGCCACGTAGTTCCCGCAACCCTGGCAAGTATTGGCCATCAGGATTCACCACTTCCCGCCGAAGTGATTTTCGATGCCGGCGCCACGACCAGCGAGATAACGGCATCATGGGATCGGCCCTCCAGGACCTGCAGGGGAGTGGTCTGCCATGGGGCGGCAAACACGTCTCCGGTCTGGACAGAGGAGCACGATTTTCTCTGTACAGATTGCCACGGTGACCCGACGAGAGATACCGGCTCCGAGGATTTCGACACTGGACCGGCCCCACCTCGTGACCTCAGCGGTCAGTCCGGCACTACCGTGCGAGGAGTAGGCGCTCATGAGACCCATGTGACTACCGGTCCATTGCGGGTAGGGATCGATTGCGACGAGTGCCACGAAAAGCCATCGAGTACAGCGGACCCCGGTCACATCGAGGGTGGGCCTCCCTTCCAGGCAGAGATCAGCTGGGGAGACCTGGCGGACAATGATAGAGACCAGCCAACTGACCCGGTTTACGTGGCAGGCGATGATCCAAGATGCACGGACACTTACTGCCATGGTGGCGGATTCGAAGAGGAAGGAAAAGGGACACTGACCGAACCGACATGGACAATCGTTGATGGCACACAATCCGCCTGCGGAGCCTGCCACAATCTACCGCCGCATGATCCCTTCGGAAGTTGCGAGTTCTGCCATGGCTCGGTCGTTCTTCCCGACACAACCATAAGCGAAGGCGGTAAGAGCCTCCACATCAACGGGAATGTCGACTTCTAACACCCCAATCCCCTCATTCTTTTCTATTACCTAAGTTGAGCGATTCTCTTACTCGATCTGCCCATACTGATCGTAGGTTGAAGGTAAAAGGAAGGATTGCAATGGTGTTCAGGACGATGAGATCATCCGTTCTACGCGAGGATCATTGGACCGGAACGGGTCCTTACAGATTACCGTCTTCTGGAAATGACCATTTAATTTGAGATAACCCCAATCCACGCTGTATGATTTTTTCAACTTGTTTGCCTCTCTCACGAAATCCCCCCTTATCTTGGCCCTTGTCGTCTGCGGCGGGTTTTCTATCGCGTTCTGCACATCTACCTCTCCAAACTCCCGTTTCACCAGCCCCTTCGCTTCGGCGAGATAATAAAGCCCCTTCGTTCGACTGATATTATGGTATTGCAGGTCCATGATAAGTACCCTTTCATCATCCCAATCGACACCCCTGCGCATCATGTAATTCTCAATTATCCGCTTCTTGATCACCCAGTCCACCTCTCTACTCAAGCCCATCGGATCCTCCGACAACTGATCCAGGACATACCCCCAGCGTCCTATCAGATCCTCCACCACCTTGTCACGACGAACCCCGCTGTAATAGCCATTCACCAGCTCCAGATACTCGCGCTGTATCTCTATCCCGCTCATCCTGCGACCATCCATCAAGCTCACTCGTACCCTGCAGGTCGGATCCCTCGATATCTGGCGAATCGCACGGACCGGATCCTCCAACTCCAACCCGAAACTGCCTCCTCCCTCCAATACCCCCAGGACCAGCGCCGTCAATCCCACCTTTAAATAGGTCGAATACTCGGACATGTTGGAATCACCCACTATCACGTGAAGCCGACGATACCTCTCCCTGTCTGCATGCGGCTCATCCCGCGTGTTGATAATGGAACGAGAACTCGTCGTGGCACCCGAAACCTTTTGATAGACGTGCTGCGCCCGTTGGGAGATGAAGTAGTGGTAGCCAACGCTCGTCTTGAGGACTTTCCCGGAACCACTGTAAATTTGGCGGGTAACGAGGAACGGTATGAGCTGCTCGGCGATCTTTTGAAAATCGATGTGCCTCCTGATCAGGAAATTCTCGTGACAACCGTATGTGTTACCAACGGAATCTGTGTTGTTCTTGAAGATGTAAATGCGTCCCTTGACTCCCTCTCTCATGAGCCGCTTTTCGGCCGATTCAATGAGGGATTCGAGGATCCGCTCACCCGCTTTATCATGGATCACGAGCTCGAGGACATCATCACATTCCGGGGTAGCGTATTCCGGGTGACAACCCGTGTCCTGGTACAGCCTGGCACCATTTTTCAGGAAGATGTTGGTTCTGCTCTGACGTGAGAAGAGGTTCTCGAAGAGGTAGAGGAGGGCGCTTTCCGGAGGTAAATTGGCTCTCCCGCTGGAGGTGAAAAGGAGTCCAAATTCCGTCTCCAATCCGTATATGCGCCTTTTCAAGGTTTACTCCTTTTGGAGTTTTTTCAATTCATCACGGGTTACCCTTCTAAAGCGACGGTTTTTCCGATTTCGGTCGAGAAAGGCTGCTTCCAGGTTGTCGACGATGACGTCGCAATTACTCACCTCACGAATCGCGTCACTCGAAAGTTTCAGGGCGTCTATAAGGCTCATACATTTACCATACCTGTCCTTCAGGAAGCTCTTTATTTCATCGGATCGCCCGCCTATCGCCGCGAAATCATCTTCATCAGAAAGAGTTCCGTCAAACGAGATCCGATAGATTTCATCATCGCCATCATCGTTGATTTGAGCCAACAGGATCTCTACTTCGAGGGGTTTAACCGCCTGGCTGAAGATGTCTCCAACTGTCTGGGAGTACGCGTTCGCCAGAGACTTTGCCGTGACATCCTCCCGACCATAGGCATAACCTTTGATGTCGGCATGTTTGATCCCGGCCTTTCTCAGGCTCTCATACTCACTGTACTTACCCGCCCCCGCGAATGCTATCCTGTCGTATATCTCCGAGATCTTGTTCAGGGAACGGCTCGGATTCTCGGCCACGAGCAGGATGCCATTCTCACATTCCATAGCAATGATCGATTTTCCCCTTGCAATACCCTTCCTCGCGTATTCAGCCTTGTCCTGCATGATTCTCTCAGGAGATACATAGTATGGCATCGTCATCGTTCACCCTCCTTCCCCTGCAGAATCTTCGAATAGTTCTCCTTTACCTGATCATTCGGTAGATCGACGATCCCATCTGAAGAGAGGACCTTGACCGTGGGGAATATCCCGCGGAAAAAATCAGGGCCCCCTGTACCCAGATCCTCTTCAGATGCATCAAAGAGGGCTTCTAAAGCAGACCCAATGGCATCCTCCTTCGGTATCCCTTCCCTGTACAACTTCTTCAAGGTGTTCTTGGCATCCCTGCCCCCTGAACCAACCGCATGGAAATCGATCTCCTCGTATCTCCCACCAGTGACATCGTATTTGTAGATTTTCCCCTCTTTTGCGCCCCGATCGTAACCAATGAATAGAGGGATCACAACGAGACCCTGGGCAGCCATTGGGAAATTAGCCTTTATCATCTGGGAGAGCTTGTTTGCCTTACCCTCGAGCGATAAGGGTACCCCTTCGATCTTCTCGTAATGCTCGAGTTCGGTTTTAAAGAGCTTCGCGATCTCGATACACGGTCCTGCTGCCCCAGCGATCGCGAGTATAGTCGAATCATCAACGTTGTAAACCTTTTCAATTCTCCTGTCAGAGACGTGAAAACCCTCCACCGCCATTCGATCCCCGGCCACTACAACTCCTCCGTCGAACTTGAGTGCAAGGACTGTTGTCCCTTTCGGGACTTCAACTCTCCGATCTACTCCGGGCAGGTCTACTACAGGGAATCGTGGCAACAGGTGTGGTGATCGGTTCATCAGGAGATCGAAAAAGCTACTCTCGGCAGCCTCTTCTAAAGAGATCAATATTATTCACCTCCCCGCTGTACATAATTTTTAACAAATTCCTCTGCGTTATCTTCCAGGACCTCATCGATTTCATCGATAAGTTCGTCCAGGTCCTTCTTCAAGGCTTCACCTTTTTTCGTTACCTTTGGATCTGGTGTAACGTCGACTTTCTCACTGGCTTTTCGTTTCCCTCCAGATCTCCTTTCCTGTCCACTCATGATCATTCCCTCCTTCAACTTCCTAAATTCTCAAGGAGTTCTTCGACAGAATCAGAGCTCTCAAACAGTTTTTCCGTGATCTCTCTGCTCCCTCGCAGTGGTTCCATCATTGGAACTCTCTTGATGTTCTCCTCATCCATATAGAACAAGATCGATGTCCAGGAACCTCCAAAAACTCGATGCGGGAATTTCTTCAGACACATACCCCTGAAATAAGCCCTGGTGCCTTCCGGTGGTAACGTGGTCGCGTCGATGACCTCTTCCCTGGGAACGACAGTCTCTACGTAGCCTTTATTGACCAGGTTTCGGTAAAGCCCCTTCTCTTCCCTGAGATCGTGGTACTGGAGATCCATCATTAAAATCTTTTCATCATCCCAGCCCACCCCCCTTCGTCCCATGTAACTCTCCAGCATCCTCTTCTTGATCACCCAGTCCACCTCTCTGCTCAAGCCCATCGGATCCTCCGACAACTGATCCAGGACATATCCCCAGCGACTTATTAAATCTTCTACCACCCCAGCATGCCGCGCCCCACTGTAAAAGCCATCAACCAGCTCCAGATACTCCCGTTGGATCTCTATTCCGCTCATTTGACGGCCATCAATTAAACCCAGGAGCAACTTGCATGTCGGATCCCTCGATACCTGATGGATCGCTCGTACAGGATCCTCCAACTCCAATCCAGGACTGCCCCCTCCCTCCAGCACTCCCAACACCAACGATGTCAATCCTACCTTTAAATAGGTCGAGAATTCCGACATATTCGAATCACCGATTATCACGTGCAACCGACGATATCTTTCCCTGTTCGCATGTGGTTCATCCCTGGTGTTGATGATTGGGCGCTTGTTCATGGTCTCCAGGCCGATACGCTTCTCGATCATATCAGCTCTCTGGCTGATCTGAAATGGACACTCGGAATCCCTGCCTCGCATGCGTACTTTTCCAGATCCACAGTATAACTGGCGAGTTACGAAAAATGGCGTCAGGAAATCGACGATATGCTGGAATGGGATTTCTCTGGAGACCAGGTAATTTTCGTGGTACCCGTAACTGTTTCCTTTACTGTCAATGTTGTTCTTGTATAGTATCAGATCTTTGCTGGCGACCTTACCGGCTTCTTCTCGGCTCCTGTCTATGATCAGTTCCCCCGCAGACTCGTATTTGACAAGTTCCAGCGCATCGATACATTCAGGGGTCGAGTATTCCGGATGGGCAGAATCAACATAGAGTCTTCCGCCATTGGAGAGAATCCTGTTGATGGTCCTGTTCTCCTCTTCGTCCGGGACCTCGAAATCTCCATCAACCTTGAAACCGCGTATATCATAAAGCGGGCTCTCCTCTGTGTAGTCCCAGATGACATCCTTGTACGGGAGAGGATAACTGTTGACGAGGAGAATCGAATTGGTCAGAGGGTCGAATCCCCCGGGATGGCGGGCAATAATACCATATTCCGTCTCCGTGCCTATGATTCCACCAGTGGGCATCTCTTTATCCTTGACTATCAGGAGTCAGGTAATCTCACAGTTCATTTGTAAATGGATCGAGAGCGAATCCCATATGATCGACATCAGAGCGATCAAATGGGCCACCTCACAAATACTGTCCCGGAGTGATCGTCTCGATCTTACGACCCTTCCGCTCCCTGTTCGAGGTAAGGGACTGGACATTGATAATCTTTTCGCTTTTCCTCCCGGAAATCTTTACCCAATCGTCCGGGTTGGTTGTGTTCGGGAGATCCTCGTTCTCCTGGAACTCCCCTCTTATAGCCATGGAGAGATCTTCCTCACGAATGCCCTTCTTATTCTCTTCAATCAACCGTTTGATCGCAAATCTTTTCGCCCGGCTGACAATAGACTCGATCATGGCACCAGAGATAAAATCCTTGAAATAAAGAATTTCCTTTTCACCACTGGCATATGTCACTTCGAGGAACCTGTTCTCTTCATCCCGACTGTACATCATATCCACAGAATTCTTGATGAGCTTTTCAATCAGGGATTCACGATCCCCTTCAACAATCCTCAGTTCCTCTTCATCGAAGGGGAGATCAGGAGTCAGATACTTGTTGAATATATCCCTTGCTGCCATTACATTGGGACGGTCAATCCTGATCTTGATATCGAGACGACCGGGTCTCAACACCGCGGGATCGATGAGGTCTTGTCTGTTACTCGCCCCGATGATGATGACGTTCTTGATATCTTCCACACCATCGATCTCGGATAGAAACTGGGGAACGATAGTCGATTCAACATCGGATGATATACCCGAACCCCTCGTTCTGAACAAGGACTCGAATTCATCGAAAAAGATGATGACGGGTATGCCCTCCCGTGCCTGCTCACGTGCTTTTCGGAAGACTTCCCTGATCTTCCTCTCCGATTCGCCCACATACTTATCGAGGAGTTCCGGCCCCTTTATGTTAATAAAATAACTCCTGGCTTCTCTTCCGCTCACTTTCTCCACGTGACTCGCAAGTGCGTTCGCAATGGCCTTGGCAATAAGTGTCTTGCCACAACCCGGAGGACCGTAAAGAAGGACCCCCTTCGGTGGTTTCAATTTGTGTTCCTTGTAATAGTCGCCGTAGATGAATGGTATCTCTATCGCGTCCCGCAACTGCTCGATCTGTTTTTCGAGTCCTCCAATATGATTATAGGTCACGTCCGGAGTGACTTCAAGCAGCACGTCTGCCACCTCGTCCCTCGGGAGTTTCTCCAGCAGGTAACCTGATTTCGGGTCGTACAGAAGCATGTCTCCCGGTTTCAGGTTTTCCTTGCAGAGCGGGTCGGCGATCTCGGCCACAACATCCTCATCGGCCCTGAGAGTGATTATCGCTCTATGGTCGTCGAGTCCTGCCTTGAGGGACACGACCTCTCCTCGAACCTCGAACCCTTTGACTTCAACGGCATTCATCGCTTCGTTCAGGACCAGCTCCTGTCCCTTTCTCAGCTTACTCGGATCGATATCAGGATGCAGATTTACCTTCATCTTCCTCCCGGCAGTGAGTATGTTGACCGTTCCATCTTCGTTAAAACCGTAAAGGATCCCATATGAGGCAGGAGGTGCGGTGAGTTTCTCGACTTCTTCCTTGAGGATTTCAATCCTCTCACGTGCTTGATTGAGGGCGTTTACAAGCTTCTCGTTCTGTTGCTGAATTCGAAATAGGCGCTGACTCGATTGCTGGAGCTTGTTGTCGAGATACTCAAATTCCTGAGGTTTTGAACCGAGATTGCCTCTCAACCTTATCAGTTCCTGTTCCATGTATCTGACTTTCGACTGCAAGCCGTTGATCTCGCGCTCATATTCAATGATACGCTTTCCCCTCTTACCGACTATTTCAGAGCCTTCGGGGTCCTGAGAAAGTCTGTTCACAGCCCTTTGAAATGGGCTTCTCTCGCGTGAAGGATCCTTTGTCTTACCCACTGCGAATCACCTCTTTTCTAAGCGGGAGTGATGCTTCTTTCCTTGCGCGCATCTTGCTCCCATCAGAGATAACCAGAGTCCTATTTTTATATACCTCCCCTTGCGCCCAATGGTTCATTTCGTCTATCCGGCACCCGGGCACTCAAGCTTCACCCTTAACCACCCTGGCAGCCATTTTTTCATCATCAATGACGAAATCAGAGAAGGCAGATGGAGCCTCTTTCTTCAATATCTTCAGCATTTCCATGCAAACCTCCCTGATTTCCCATTGAGCGGAAGTGTGACATCTCATCCTGAAAACGTGACGCCATTCCCTGAAATTTGCTGAAACGACGATCTCACTCTCCACAGCGTTCGGAAGGACAAATCTAGCGTCTTGCTTCTTGATTCCAAGTTCGATGAGTCGTTTGTAGATCATTCTCGACTCCTCGATGAAATCCGTATAAATCTTCAGGGCTTCTTCGCTTCCCCGGATGGAGTCAGGAATGACGACCGAGAACTTTTCTTCATCGACGTAGCGCTGTGACTGCTGAGAAAAAGAGCAAAATCTATGCCGGACAAGTTGATGAGTGAAACTGCGTGATCCTCCCTCGACCCGAAACGTCGCGTAAGCATGCTCAAGGACTGATTCGTGGTTTCTTCCTATCAGCATCTTGATAAAGCGCTCATGGGAACCCTCGGTCCTTTTGTCATGGGAGAGGTAACAAGTTCTTCCTGCCTCCTCGATGACCATTTCCGCGTTCGGTGTTATCGAAATCAACGATACCTTCATTTACAGCCTACCTCCTCGATATGACTCTTTGAAGTTTCCGGAACACATTTTCTGGCGATCAATTGCACGGGGTGAGCCACTTTTGACTGCGTCCCTTGCTCGATCTGCATTTTACACGCTCCACATGGAGTGATGACCTCATGACTGTTCTCCAGGTCCCGGAACAAGGCCTCGCCGATTTTCATCGACTGCTCATAACGCTCCTTCCGTAACCCGAATGTCCCGGCGAGACCACAGCAACGGTCATTGACATCCGCTACCCGAACTCCCGGGACATTCGACATGACCCGTAAAAAGGTATGCCTGAGACCATTCGTACTGAGGTGGCAGGGGACGTGAAGGAAAACGTCCTCCACTCCGGTATCCACCTCCCCACCCATCCAGAGGTGCTCTCCTCCCTCATCGATGAGTTCCAGGATATCTAATGACCGGGAAGCCACCTCTCTTGCCCTCACACCTTCGAGATAACGGGGATACTCTTCCCGAACGCACATCAGGCAACTCGGGGAACTGAAGCAGATTTTACCTCCATTCTGCGTGACCTCATCGATTCTATCGATAAGATTACCGGCTCTTCTCTTGAATCCCTCCAGGTCTCCTATGGTCAACCTCGCCAAGCCACAACATACTCCATCTATTACCTTCACACGGTATCCCAAAGCACGCAACAGAGCGAGGGAATCCCTGTACTCTCCCGCCCTGGAGTGATAGCTGGCGAAACAACCGGGGAAATAAATGACATCCCCTCTGGTATATCCCACCGTCCCGATAGAGAAATCGTCCAGCCCTCCCCCGTCAAAAAGTGGAAGGCGCCTGTCCTTGTGGAGACCGACAGCCAGTTCCATTATCCCCCTCGCGAGCCGATTTCGGAGGAGAACATTCGACAGTTTCGACACTCTCAGTCCAGGCGATGAATAATCTCCAGAAGACATCAGAAATCGATCCTGAAGAGAGAATCCCTTCTGCCTGCTGCCGGTCGATCTTGCAAGTATTGCCAGCCATGGAATATCTACCTGTGACGGACACTCCGTCGTGCAAAGTTTACAATTATAGCAGAGGCCCATTACATCCTTGAAGGACGAATCGCTCATGGTATCATCGGAGATTACTTCTCCGATCAGGACTTCCCTGAGGAGATTGGCCTTCGATCTCGCCGTCGCCTCCTCCGTCATCAAACCCGTAAAAGGCGGACAATAGACCCGGCAGCTCCCACAACCGTGGCATTTATCTGCTTCAATCTTCACCTCTCCCAGATCGACCGGGAAAGGATTTCGTGTCGGAGAATATCCATACCTGAGGTTTTCGGTGATGTCCACCTCCACTTCCTGACCGACAATGATCCCCGGATTGAGGATACCATCCGGGTCGAAGACACGTTTTATGTCGGAAAAGACATCATATAAACCGTCGCCGTAAAACCGGCGCAGAAAAGGAGACCGCAGACGTCCGTCGCCGTGTTCTCCAGTCAGTGTCCCCCCTAGTTCTTTCACGGTTGAAACGACCTCACCGGCAACATCACGCATCACATCACGAAAATCAGCCCTGGTCAGATCAACGAGTGGATTTACATGGACGTTACCGTCTCCAGCATGGCCAAAAATTGTCGCTTTCATGCCATGAGCATCGAGAATCTCACGGAGTCGTTTGATATATTCAGGCAGGTTATCCACCGCTACGACACCATCTTCTATAAAGCGGAGTGGTTTAGATGGATGATGGATCAAACGGAAGATGGAGGATGCCCTGTCCCTGATCTCCCACAACTTATCCTGGTCCTCTCTATCAACAGCGAGCTTATAGCCATTTGAAAGCCCTGAGGCTCTCACTATGTGCAGACAGGCATCCGCCTTCTCCTCGGCCTGTTCGATCTCCTGACCGGAAAATTCTACCAGAAGGACCGCTTCCTTTTCTTCCGGTAATCCCGCCAGGAGGTAAGAAGACTCCGGACATGACAAGAGGTCCATCAGACTCCTATCTATCAACTCGATCGCCGACGCTCCAGTCATCTTTATCTCACAGACACTTTCCGCCATCTCCTCGAGGCTCGCG
Organism: uncultured Gemmatimonadota bacterium; assembly: GCA_964442125.1. Taxonomy (GTDB): domain Bacteria; phylum Gemmatimonadota; class CAZMKB01; order CAZMKB01; family CAZNLH01; genus CAYTWO01. The sequence goes on along the minus strand of CAYTWO010000046.1, from coordinate 3,698 downwards.
AAGCAGAACATCGCTGTCACCCGGGATCGTGGGAGTGGGACGAGTTTCAACCTTGCTTCGGTAAACACGCCCAGGGTTCCCTCAGATCCGACCACAAGCCTGGACATATCGACGGTTCCCTTGTCTAAAGCTTCCCAGACATTATAGCCACTGGCATTCTTTGTTGTACGCGGTTTTCCCCTGGTGATGAGCTCACTGTTTCTCTCCAGGATGTCAGCGAGCGCCCTCGTCCACTCATCGCATTCATCCTTACGAGGATCACGCCGATCAGCCAGAAATCCACGGCCACCGGGGAGGATCACTCTCGTTGAAAGGACATAATCTTCCGTTGTCCCATACATCACCGAACGGGCTCCACCCGAGTTGTTGGCAAGCATTCCACCGATCGTACAGAATTCACCACTTGAAGGATCTGGAGGAAAAACGAGACCATACGATTCAAGGTGTCGATTCAAGGATCCAAATACCACTCCGGGCTCAACCCGGACCCAACCCTCTTCCACATCGAGCTCGATGATATGATCCAAATATCGCGAAAAGTCCAGGACCAGTCCCTTACCGAGACTCTGACCCGCCACACCCGATCCAGCTCCTCTTGCCGTAACGGGGATGCGGCCCTCCGAACAATACCGCAGGACGGCAGCGACATCACCCTGAGACCGTGGAAAAACGACACCCAGCGGAACAACCCTGTAGATACATGCCGCTGTACTGTATAAAGCTCTTGTTACAGGGTCGGTCCTTACATCTCCATCGATAAGAGAACCAAGGTCCTTTTCGATCTGTTGTCTTGATCTTACCACTATCCGGATACCTCAGAAGAGTGTGACCCTGACGATTTCGCCTTTTTCGACGAGATCGACGTCAGCGGGGATCTCGAAATAGCCATCGGCCCCCGACATGCTTGTAATTGCCCCCGAATCCTTGAAGGCAGGGACGGCAATATCCCCCCGTACCTTCACAGGGTAAAACTGATGTCTCCCTATGGTAGAGACAATCCTCCGTTCTATCGCCAAATCGACGGTCTCTCTCTCACGACGCGGCAACCTCGCCAGCATCCTGAGCATTGGTTCGAGGAACAGGTAGCCATTCGATAAACACGAGGTTGGATAACCCGGCATGCCGATTACAACGGTATCCTGGACCTTTCCGAGAATAGTCGGCTTACCAGGTTTGACCATAATTCCATGAAAGAGCACTGCACCCCGTTTTTCGAGGAGGTCCAGCATGAGGTCGCGTTCACCGACAGAACTCCCACCCGTGAAGACGACCACCTCTGAATCCAACGATGTCTCAAGGGCATCCTCAATCGCTTCGAGTGTGTCCTCCACAACATCCATTATCACCGGCACACAACCGCTATCCTGGACCAGAGGAGAAAGCGTATAGACATTGACATTGTAAATCTGACCGGCATCGAGATTTTCACCGGGCTCCACGATCTCTCCGCCTGTCGGGATGATACTTACCTTCGGTTTGACAAATACCGGTATCTCCTTCAAACCAATCGCGGAAAGCGCTCCTATGCGTGCCGGATTGAGGACATCTCCACCCTTCAGCACAACCACACCTTCCCTGATGTCTTCTCCGCGCTTCGAGACATTCTCCCCTGGATATACCGGCTTCATAATCTCAACCTTTTCCAGGTTCCTTTCGGTATTCTCAACCATTACGACCGCATCGGCGCCGGTGGGCAGAATTGCACCCGTCGCGATCGCCATACATCCTCCCTTTTCCACACTCTCTCCCCTATTGTCTCCTGCGTAGATTGCCCCTGTCATGTCAAGTGTCGCAGGGTTGCCTCTCTTCGCCCCAAATGTATCTTCCGCGCGGACCGCAAAACCATCCATGGCAGCCCTGTCAAACGGTGGGACGTCAACTTTCGACACGATATCGTCCGCTAAGACCCTTCCGAACGCGTGCCTTATATCCACCTCTTCATGCGACGTTACGGGTTCGATCGCCTTGTTCGCTATCAGCAGGGCTTCCTGCAGGGAAATAAGTCTCCTGAAAGGCCTCATTTCCTCGCCTCCATTACCATATGTCCCGCCTCAGGGAGAATAAGCTCCTCCAAAGCCAGCCTGACCGCTTTTACAGATCCGGGCAGAGATACTATTACTTTCCCGCAGGCCACACCTGCCATCGCGCGGGACAACATCGCGGATGAACCAATATCCAGATAACTCAGATAGCGAAAGAGTTCACCGAACCCGTCGATCACCTTTTCGAGAAGCGGTAGCAGGCTTTCAATTGTCACGTCTCTTTTCGCGATCCCGGACCCGCCCGTCAAGACGATCAGATCGACTCCTTCCACTTTCAGCAGATCATTGACGAGAGACTGAATCTCGTCACGATCATCTTTCACAGAAAATCGATCGACGACGGTGTGCCCGGCCTCTGAAATAGTTTCGGCCAGTGTTTCTCCACCTTTATCTTCACTCTCACTTCTCGTGTCGGTAACCGTGATGACAGCGAAGTTCAGATTCACGGGTGCTGATTTTTTGTGTTCCAGGTGTCCCATCCGATTTTTCCTCGTTCTGCAACGTCTAAAATAAGGGTGTTCGGCTCAAAATAACATATCCGAGTTGAGCTGCAGGGCGAGCAAGGGGATTACGGGAAGCAGTCCTTCAGGAAGAATCTGGAGAGAAGGTAGGTCCAGTCTTTAAATGGAAAGGGTCAAAGATTCTTCAACGCTGTGAATAAGGGTCTGTTCCATCTGCTCGACACTGCTTTCAATGAAGAGACCTGCGGCATGCTGGTGTCCACCCCCCCCGAACTTCCCGGCAATCCTGTTCACATCGACCACCCCCCTGGATCTCAAACTGACCTTGACTTTGCCACCATCCAACTCAATGAATATCAGACAGGCCTCAACGTCCTTCAACAGCCTGAGGTAGTCCACGAAACCTTCACAGTCTCGTGGTCCGGTGTGGGTCCTCTCAAACATTTCTCTGGTGATCTTTACCCACGCTATCCGACCGTCAGCGGCCATCTTCAACCCGGATAGAGCAAACCCGAGGAGTTTGATCCGCCCAATCGAACTGTTTTCGTATATATTCTCATAGATCTTTCTAGGCTTTACACCTACTTCCACCAGGTGGGCAGCGATGTTGTGGGACAGGCTGTTGGTATTCGAAAACCGGAATGAACCCGTATCAGTGATGATAGAGACGTAAAGAGGCTCAGCGATATCCATTGTTACCTCTGCTCCCATACCGGTAATCAATCGATAAATCAATTCTCCGGTCGATGAGGCACCTACATCGATCAAATTGATATCGGCAAACTTATTGTTGCTGATATGATGATCAATACATATTTTCAGTGCACCCGATTCTTGGAGAAATGGCCCGCACTTCCCCAGTCGATCCCAGTTGCTGATATCCAGGATGAAGATCGCATCTGTTGCCGAGATAATCGCCTCATGGATAGAGGGGTCAAAGACCTGGGCATCTCCTTCTGTATCGAGAAACCGGTAATTAACTGGAAACTGCTGACTATTAATTATCACGCTCGACTTCCCCAGCTTCTTTAAAAATCTGTGGAGAGCCAATTGAGATCCTATTCCATCACCGTCAGGATTGACGTGAGTGACGAGCAGGAACCGGTCTCTTTCGTGAATGATGTCACGGATCTGCTTAATATCATCTTTCATGTCGTTAATATTATAGCCTGATCGGCTTTATTCGTCAACTGGA
>CAYTWO010000045.1:12430-16846 GCA_964442125.1 uncultured Gemmatimonadota bacterium | reverse complement strand
GAATGACGGAGAAGGAGGGGCATTACACACCCTCAACGTCATTCCGGCTTGTCCGGACCGGAATCGATCCCCGACGCGCTGATCTCCGATCGGCTTGCGGGAATGACAATATCAGGCACTCACCTTACCAAGACCATCTTGCGCACTGAGGTAAAATCTCCCGCCCTGATTTTGTACAGATAGACGCCGGAAGCCACCCTTCTGCTCTTTTCATCTCTTCCATCCCATGCGACCTGATAAGAACCTGGTCCTCTGGGCCCATCGATCAGGGTTCGGATCAACCTACCCCGGATATCATATACCTGAAGGGTTATATTGATCTCACCGGCTGTGTCATCTGGAACATCAAATCCGATCGTCGTCATCGGATTAAAGGGGTTGGGGAAGTTCTGGGATAGACTAAAAACCTTCGGGAGAGTGAGCGAAGTGACCCCAGAACCCCCGCCGATCCCCACACTTGTATACCCGGACCGTGCAAATTCTCTTGCCTCTATAACAGTCGCCATAAAGTCGGCGAGGGCGGAATCATTTGGATCCGGTCGGGGAGGATCTCCAAAAAACTCCAGTTGAGTTATCGAATCGACTGGTGACGCAAATACAACGGCAAAAAGGACCCGGATGGTCTGGCCGGGGAGCCAGTCGAACGGTCCACTGGAGATCATGAAGCGGATATCGGACGGTGTCGTGCTCTCCAGGCATACCGTTTCGCTCGAACTGTCCGGGTTTTCATCACTCAGGCAGGAGAGGATATCATAACCCATTTGGTCGGTCTGCGGATCGATGACCTCACATGGGACCGAAGGACCACAATGCTTGGAGAAATTAACGAGACCGAGCTCGTCCACCTCGTCAGGTTCATCGATCTCCCCATCACCGTCATCGTCGATCCCGTTGAAGGGGGACTCGTCAATGAGTCCATCACTGTCGTTGTCGATCCCATCGGCGTCGTTCCCAGGTCCCCTGATGAGCGCGAGCCCCATAAATCCAGGTATCCCGTTGAAGTTCGATTCATCAAAATCAGAGTCCCAAGCGATCGCCGCATCAACAACCAGCGTATCCCCTTCTGGTACAATCACATCCCTAAAAAAACTCGACAGATCGTCCGAGAATCTGATGCCGATGTCAGAATCCATGTCGAATCCGATCCAGGAGTCCTCGAACGTATACGGACCGTTCTCCATAGAATCCGAGACATTCGTCAGGTCCCACTCGAAATAGATTACATTCTGAGAGAGATCGTGTGTAAAGGCCATGCTTCGCTGCCTGACCTCGATCCCGAGGTTCGAGAAGCCAAAAACAGGTTCCCCGGACACATCGTTGTAGATCGTTACGAAGTCCTGCTGGGAGTGAACGACCGGATCCCCGGTTTCCGGGTCGCGGAACTCATCCGGCCACTCCGCCAGGTCATCGGGGTCATTGCTGTCGAAGATTCGGGCGAGCGAATCTTCGGGGTCCTGCCCCAATCTTCCGGGATCCAACTCCGAATCTCCCGCCAGGACATTGTAGCCCTGTACAAAGACCCTGTCGAGGTCGCCGTCATCGTCCAGATCTGCCTTACCCCCAAACCAGAGACCGCTGCCAAATACATAGTTGTTCTCGGTACTCCGGGGCCAGATTCCACCCCAGGTGGGCGGGTAAAACCCCTGACCTATTTGGCCGGTGTTCTGAATGCTCAGTCGAACCTGATTCATGTCATGATCTTTAGAGTCGTAGATCATGATACCTGAAGGAACAGGCGATCTTACGTCATAAGAGTAAGTGTACGAGTAGATCAAAACTGGAGAAAGGAGTGAAATTATGAAAAGAAAAGGTAAGACGCCAAGGGATTTGTAACGATTTAATCGTAGCTCACGCATTTTGACCCCCCTCCTGATCTTATATGAAGCAAAGGGATGGGAAAATCAAAGCAAGGTGGGTAGAAAATGAGAAGAAATTGTTTTACCCTCGCTCTCCCTGATTCAGAAACAATGGCAAATCTTATTCCATCGGTGCTTCTTGTTATAATATTATCGTAATTGAAATCAATAACTTCTTTATTTTATACTACATACAAGATTAAACTGTTCCCTATAATTCATGAGGATGACATGGCTGAGCTGGCGGACCATGCCAAGGATTGTAGCATGTTGTGTCACGTACAACATAAAGGGCATATAGCAACTTAATAACCTGCAATGTGTTAGGTTGTGTTGTCACACTGTGACACATCAAATCGATCAGATGTGTCACTTTCATAAAATGCAGACCAGATTTATTTTCATTGACACAAGATACGTATTGGTTAGACTAATTTCACATCCAGGACATCGGAAAATATCTTTTAAAACTGACACACCCTTTCAATTGAAAAAACTGCATCCATCGTAATTAAAAGAAAAATGACACTCGGAAACAGACCCTATACGTTCGACCGCATCGTGCGAATCGGCATCACGGCTGGATTGATCCTGGGACTCGTCTGGTTGATGGGGTATCTGAGTGACGTCTTGATCCCATTTGCCGTCGCCCTCCTCCTGGCCTATCTGATCAATCCGCTGGTATCTGCTGTACAGCGAAAAATCTCCAACAGGGTCGCCTCGGTATTTATCAGCCTGGCAGCTGTAACAGGTCTCGTCATCTTCCTCGGCTGGCTGATAATCCCCGTGATCGTGAACGAGATCGCCTACATGGGAGGACTGTTGACCGAAATGGTCAACAACACTGACCTGGCTGAGCGTGCTGCGGAACGTCTGCCACCGAACCTCTGGCAGGCCCTCAAGGACTACGCTGCGAGGGAGGAGGTCCAGGAATTCTTCAGCGCGGACAACTTCTGGAAACTCGCCGAGACCATTGCGAACAAGGTCCTGCCGGGCGTGTGGGGACTCATAGCCGGGACGGCGAGTTTCATCCTGGGGATCATCGGCCTGGCAGTGATCGGGCTGTATCTCACGTTTCTGCTCATGGATTTCCAGAAGGTCGGACCGACATGGAAGAGCCTGCTCCCACAAGCCTACAAAGAGCCCGTCATCAACTTCGTCACCGAATTCGACGCGGCGATGAACAGGTATTTCAGAGCTCAGGCAACCGTAGCCTTTATCGTAGGGATCCTTTTCGCGACCGGTTTCTGGCTCATCGGCCTCCCGATGGGCATACTGCTTGGACTGTTTATCGGACTTCTCAATATGGTCCCATACCTCCAGATAGTAGGTCTCATCCCGGCCTTCCTGCTCTCCTTCGTCTACGCGATCGAGACGGGAAGCAGTCTCTGGGCTATAATGGGGATGACCGGAGCGGTCTTCGTGGTCGTTCAGTTAATTCAGGACGCGATCCTGGTGCCCCGAATCATGGGGCGCGTGACGGGCTTGAGTCCCGCGATCATTCTCCTTTCGCTGTCCATCTGGGGGAAACTCCTGGGTTTCTTCGGGCTCCTCATCGCAATCCCCATGACCTGCATCCTCCTGGCCTATTACCGGCGCTACCTGGCAATGGCCGGGGAGAACGTGGAATCTCCACCTCAATCCGCCGAATGAGAGTATCTTCGATGGACTTGTTTTACGTACTCGAGAGATAGTGATTTTACCGAGGTGAATAGACCATGAATCTTAAACCCAAAGATCTTAATCCCTCTGAGGAACCGGAATTTGTCCCGCTCTCGACTTACCGTGAATATCCTGAAGAAGAGATGATAGAACGAGCAGAGGAATTCCTCATGAACATGCGGCGTAGGCGCTCGGTCCGCCATTTCTCAGATCGGGAAATTCCCCGCGAGGTAATCGAGTCATGTCTCGAGGCTGCCGGCACTTCACCAAGTGGAGCGAACCTCCAGCCATGGCACTTCGTGGCCGTCTCTGATCCTGAACTCAAGAAGCGGATCGCGGAGGCAGCGAAGAATGAAGAGCGCGAATTTTACGACAAGCGTGCCCCAAAGGAATGGTTGAAAGCCCTGGCACCGCTCGGTACACATGCCCAGAAACCTTTCCTCGAGACAGCCCCGTACCTGATCGTCATCTTCCAGAAAAGATACGGGCTCCTTCCCGGAGGGGAGAAGATTAAATATTATTACACGTCCGAATCGGTAGGAATCGCGACGGGAATCCTGATAACAGCAATACACCATGCCGGTCTTGTATCCCTGACGCACACGCCAAGTTCGATGGGTTTTCTGAACAAGGTCCTCGGTCGACCACCACAGGAGAGCCCCTTCCTGATTCTGGTAGTCGGATATCCCGGAGAAGGGGTTGTCGTGCCCGATATTCGAAAAAAAAGCCTGAGAGAGATCTCCACGTTCCTTTGATGTAATACAAGGCTGACTCCTTTCAATAGCGAGTGAGAAAATGAGAACCCGGTCTCTCGCAACGGTTCGGAGAGGACTATGCCCTTTACAAGGAGAACGTTCCCAGGTGGATCCCTCGGATCGATCCATGGAACTCCCTGTCA
>CAYTWO010000045.1:4537-12330 GCA_964442125.1 uncultured Gemmatimonadota bacterium | reverse complement strand
AAGGAGGAATGACAATGATCGATCACATTTCTTACAAAGTCAGCGATTATGAAGCGAGCAGAGATTTCTTCAAGAAAGCCCTCGCCCCTCTTGGTTATGAACTGATCAAGGAGTTCGAAGGGAACGCCTGTGGCTTCGGTATCGGCGGGAAGCCTGAATTCTGGATCGTTGCGGGAGAGACGGACGAATCCCGCATCCACCTGGCTTTCAGGGCCGCCACCAGAAACCACGTCGATGTGTTTTACGAGGCGGCGATCGCCGCAGGCGGCAGAGATAATGGAAAACCGGGACTGAGAGAACATTATCATCCGCATTATTACGGGGCTTTTGTCTTCGACCCAGATGGTCACAACATAGAGGCGGTTTGTCATGATCCGGAATAGGAACCGATCATGGACTTCTTTGATAATCTTCCCTGATGATTCCAGTTACAATTTGGCTGGTTCTTCAACTCGGATAAACCGGGAAATTCCGGTTTTGACCTACAACTCGAACATCAGAGGAATAAGATGAAATCAATGGATTTTACGGGCAAGGTCGTTCTGGTGACTGGCGCTTCCCGCGGGATTGGCCGCGCGATCGCCTGTGCCTTCGCTGATAATGGTGGCCAGGTCGCCGTCAATTATCGTCAGGATCGGCAGAGTGCCAATGAGACATTGAACCGTCTTTCCGGTGGTCCACACGGCCTGTTCTGCTATGATGTCTCTGACCCATCTTGTACGAAGCCGCTTGTCGACAAGGTCCTGGAGAAATACGGACGCCTGGATGTCCTGGTGAACAATGCCGGTATACACATGACGCATCCATTTCGGGAGGTCACTTACGAACAGTGGCTCGAAGCCTGGGAGAAGACTCTCGCAACGAACCTGGTGGGGCCGGCGAACCTGATGTATTGGGCAGGAAGACACATGATCCAGCAGGGCGGAGGACGTATCGTGAACATATCATCGCGTGGGGCATTTCGAGGTGAACCCAAGGAACCGGCATATGGGGCATCCAAGGCGGGATTGAACGCAATGAGCCAGTCGCTCGCCCAGGCACTCGCACCTCACAAAGTCTTCGTGACCGTAGTCGCCCCGGGCTTCGTCGACACCGAGATGGCGGCGAACCATCTCTCAGGGCCCGATGGTGAAAAGATAAGAAAGCAGAGCCCCCTCGGGCGAGTAGCCAGTCCTGAAGAGGTGGCGCGAGTAGTACTCTTTCTTTCGTCTGAAGGCTCGGACTACCTGACCGGCGCTATCGTTGATGTTAACGGGGCATCTTACCTCCGCTCATAAGAATCAGCGGCCGGGCAAGCCGAAATAAAAGATCGGACAGGAGTTAAGTCATGAGAATTGACACATCGATGGTTATCCAGTCCGTGCTGGACTCGGGAGAAGATCTCCTCTGGTCAGGCCAACCCCGGCAGGGGAAAAGCACTGGGGATGAGGTTCGAGCAGATTCCACACGCCCAGCAGGTCTACAACCTGATCCGCGATGCTCAGGAAGAGGCGATCAAGAGATCCTGATATTTGCAGTTTGACGGCCTGAGAACAATTCATTTGGTTTGGTTTACCGTGAACGATTTTGATAAACACATCTCGGAATCGGCGTTTCTTGTGAACGAATCGAGGGCGCGCAACGTCGAACTGAGCCGTGATGAGTACGCACACTTGTGGGTATCGGATTCGACCCGCGAGCTCTGGGAAGATTTTTCCCGTGATGTCTACCCCTTCGACGAGATAGAGCTCGGGGTTCGAAACCGGTTCTTTCTCGAGTGGCTGAACCTCGAAATTGCCTCGAACCGGACGGGTGTTTTCGTGAATATCGGGGCAGGGTTTACATCTTACCCCTTTTTAATCGATGAAGCATGCCGGTGCGTCGAAATCGATTATGGCCACGTTATAAAACACAAGCAGGAGAGAATAGCGAAGTGGCAGAATGAGGGAACGCTGCCGAAGCGCCAGGTCGAGTTCATTCCAGCCGATCTGAGCAATCGCTCGGATATCAGATCACTTGAAAGCCGGCTCGATAGATTGCTACGAGAGGACCGGTCATTTATCCTGCTGGAAGGGATCACCTACTACCTGGAGATGAGTGCGCTCCGGGATCTGCTTGACCTCTGTTCCAGACTCCAGGTATCGAATTCAACCCTCGCCTTTGACTTCTGGAAACCAGATTTCGCAGACCATCCCATAACAAGCAGATTCAGGGAGTTTTTCACCGACCGTTTCGGTTATCGGGAGACAGATTACAACCTGTTCGATGTGGATTTCATCCGATCCCTGCAGGGGTATGAGGTGGTCGAGATCACGGACGTTCAGGAACAGGAAACCATTCTCGCGGGGACATCGGTTCTTTCAAATTACGAGGAGATACTTCCAGAGAATTACGCCATTCTGAAGAAGACATCGATATGACCCCTTTTCTCTGTCATCCCCACAGGTGTAACGAGGCGGAAGCGGAGTGTGGTGGGTCGGGAGCCTTTAAAAGAGGGGCTCGAGATTACAATAACGTATGGGAACGATGAAATCGTGATCGAAATCCGTCCATACTCCGAATCAGACAAAGAAGCCGTCTCTCGTATGTGGCGAGAGGTCTTCCCCGACTCGCCACGATGGAATAATCCCGAGACCGATATCGAGAGGAAACTATCCGTGCAGAGAGATCTCTTCCTTGTGGCAACCGACGGATCGGAACTCATCGGGACGGCAATGGCAGGATTCGATGGCCATCGGGGATGGGTATACTACGTGGCAGTAAGACCTGAATACCGCAGAGAGGGGATCGGGAGCGCCCTTATGAACCGGGTGGAAGAGGACCTCGCTCGTCTGGGTTGCTCGAAGATCAATCTTCAGGTCAGGGCCTCCAACACCGAAGTTGTCACGTTTTATCAACGCCTCGGGTATGAAATCGAAGAGCGCGTCAGCATGGGAAAGCGTCTCGAAGAGACGAGATATAAAGATTGACACTGCAAATCCCTTGCAGCCACTCTCCTGAATTCACACTATTAACGGGTTAACCTGTCAAACAAATAGAGCCACGGAGTCATAACATGAACAGAAATTTATATTTGCGCAGATCAACGAATTCTTTCGCCTGCAGTCTGATCATCGGTCTTCTTTTGTCCGTGACAAGCCAGTCGTCTGCTCAAAGACCTGAGCCAGAAACATATGGGTTGTTCGAAGGAGACACCATGTACACCGTCCTTCCACCGGGGACCATCCCGGCGATACTCGAACCGGAATTCGTCAGTGGTAAGGAAGCTACCGACCAGATGCTACCATACGAGCCTGTTATTGGCATAATCATCGATGGTGAAGCAAGGGCTTACTCGATGTGGCACCTCGATGCCCATGAGATAGTGAACGACAGGATCGGCGGGACAGCGATCGCTGTAACCTGGTGACCACTATGCCACACGGGTGTGGTCTACACCCGCACGATCGGCGAGAAGACCCTGACTTTCATAGTCTCCGGAAAACTCTGGCGCAACAGCCTCATCATGCAGGACAAAGAGACAAAATCTCTCTGGAGTCATGTCACCGGGGAAGCCATAGACGGTTCGATGAAGGGTGAGCGGCTCGAATTTATCCCATCGGTCCAGACCACCTGGTCTGACTGGGTGAAACAGCACCCTGGAACAAAATTGCTCCACAAGGAGAAAGCCGTCCGGAGTTCGGCGTACCAGGACTATTTCAACGATCCCGACCGGATCGGTATCTTCCGCACCCGGCGGCTCATCGAGCAGATGCCCGCTAAGAGTCTGATCCATGGGATCATCCATGGCCCTCACGCCCTGGCTGTCTCCGACGATAGGCTCACATCGAACCAGCCGTTAAATGTCCTGCTGGGAAGTGACCCCTTTGTCGTTGTAAGGACGAGAGATGGAGGAGTCAGGGCGTATCACGCCAGGAGCGGTGATCTGAAACTTCACTTCATTCGCACCGCAGAACCATCCCAAATAGAGGATAAAGAGACCGGTTCGATCTGGAACCTCGATAAGGGGGAATGTATTGACGGCAGGTGCAAGGGAGCAAGCCTCGAGGAAGAAGTGGTCCGTACGGCCTTCTGGTTCGCCTGGAGTAATTTTTATCCGAACACAAGGGTGGAAAAATAGTCATACTCGTTCGTTCTCGGGCACTGAGTGGGCAACTGCCTGTGCTGAGAAAAAAGTTTATATAAGACCGAATTCAATTGCATATTTTTGGCGTTTTACCACCATTTTTTCTCCTTTCACACTCTCACTTCGGCAGCAAAATCCACTGCTATTAGCGCTCTCTCGCCCATATGACTCAAATAATAAAATTTTTTTCCTATACCATACACTTCATGGCACACGAATTGCCAAATTCTACGTGTGTCCTTGTGAAATATCGATATGGGGGGTAAAATGATGATACAGCTCAGAGATAACCGGGGATTTACCCTTATGGAATTGATGATCGTCGTTTCTATCGTTGGCCTTCTCGCAGCGATCGCGATCCCCAATTTCATAGGGATGCAGAAACGGGCCAAGACAACGGAGGCCAGGTCAAATCTGGGAGCTATATGGTCACTTCAGGAGGCATATTTCGTTGAGAACGAATCCTACGCCAGTCCTTCCGGGGGATTAGATCCCGGGACATATGATGGCACAACGGGATGGTCGGGGCTCGGTTTCTATCCCAAGGGAACAACTCGCTACGAGTATGTGGTAGTCTCGGCGAGCAACGTATCTTTTCTGGCCCAAGCCTCGGGAGACATAGACGGAGATGGCCAGGACGACACGTGGACTATAGACGAGGTTGGAGATCTTCTCCATACCGCTGCCGATTAGTCAACAGGCAACTATTCCTTCTTTTTCGCCTCAGATTCTGCGATGATCTTCTGGGTGATATCCGACGGGACCTCGTCGTAGTGGGAAAATTCCCTTGAATGGGTCCCTCTCCCCTGGGTCAACGATCTCAGCGAAGTGGAATATTTGTACATCTCCGCCTGGGGAACCTGGACTTTAATCTCTTTCAGGTGTCCTTTCGGGTTCACTCCCATGATCTTCCCTCTCCTGGAGTTAAGATCTCCCATCACATCACCCAGGAAATCATCCGGTATGACAACCTCGACATTGAGTATCGGCTCCAGGATATAGGGTTTGGCAGCCTGGGCGACCTTGCTGAAGGCCATCGATCCGGCTATCTTGAAAGCCATGTCAGATGAATCGACGTTGTGAAACGACCCGTCATAAAGTGTTGCCCGGAAATCAACCAGTTTATAACCCGCCATGACTCCTTTTTCCGCCGCCTCCACTATCCCCTTCTCGACCGATGGTATATATTTGCCCGGGATGGCGCCGCCCTTGATAGCGTTGACGAATTCAAATCCCGATCCCCTCGGAAGTGGCTCGATCCTTATCCATGTATCCCCGTATTGGCCTCGACCACCGGTCTGTTTCTTGTACTTCCCTTGCCCCTCTGCTTTGGTACGGATCGTTTCGTGGTAGGGGATTTCCGGTTTTTTCATGATTGCCTCGACCCCGAATTTCCGCTTTAACCTCTCCAGGACGACATCAAGATGGAGCTCTCCCATACCGGAAATCAAGGTTTGTTTGATCTCAGCGTTATAACCCGACACGAAAGTTGGATCTTCTTCGTGCAGCCTGGCAAGCCCGGTGGCGATCTTCTCCTCGTCACCTTTCGCCTTCGGCTCAACGGCTACCGAGATGGCTGGAGATGGAAAAACAATCTTATCCAGTATGATAGAATTCCCTTTCGAGACCAGGCTGTCATTGGTATGACTCTCCTTCAGTTTCGCCACAACGCCGACATCCCCTGTGTGCAGAACGGACACCTCACTCCTGTCCTTCCCCTGAATGACACTCAAATGGTTCAGCCGTTCCGATTTATCATTTCTGCTGTTAACAACATCGTCTCCCGAGCTCACTTTTCCCGAGAATATCCGGAAGTAAGATAATTCCCCTACATGAGGTTCCGTGGTGGTCTTGAATATCAACGCAGAAAATGGTGACGTGTCATCGGCCATTACTTCCACATCATCCCCCTTCTTATTCATGCCCTTGATCTGACCCCGGTGAGTAGGATCGGGCACTAATCCGATCAACCCATCGAGAAGGTTGCGAACACCAAACGTGTTCGTCGCCGAACCGCAGAAAACGGGATAAAGCTCCCCATTCTTCACCAGCGTTACGAGCCCGTTGATAACCTCTTCCTTCGTCAGATCTCCCTCCTCGAGGTACTTTTCTATGAGAGAATCATCAGACTCGGCAGCCAGCTCGATTAATGCCTCCTTTGCCTTGGCCACCTCACCGGCCATCTCCTCTGGAACCGACTCCTCCGTGTATTCTCCCTTACTCGTCCCGCCCTTGAAGATATAAGCCTTTTCATCCAGCACATTGACGAGGCCGCGAAATTCCTCTCCCATCCCGATGGGGAGCTCGAGGGCGATGGCTTTAATACCATATCTATCCTTGATCTGGGAATAGACCTTGTTAAAATCGGCATGCTCTTTATCCATCATACTGATATAAAATAGTCTCGGTATGCCTAATTTCACCGCATCCTCCCACACAATATCCGTTCCCACTTCGATACCTGCATTGGCATGAACCACGACCAACGCCGCATCGGCGACCCGAAGAGCGGATTTGACTTCTCCGATGAAGTCGAGGTATCCAGGTGTGTCCAGGAGGTTTATCTTGATACCTTTCCATTCTGCATACCCCAGGGAAAGGTTGATCGATATCTTTCGTTCGATCTCATCGGGGGTGAAATCTGTCAGGCTGTTTCCGTCATCGACAGAGCCAAGCCTGCTGGATGAACCTGAAGCGAAAGAAAGGGCGGTGACAAGAGATGTCTTGCCACTGCCCCCGTGTCCAACGAGGGCAACATTCCTCAGGTGCTTGCTGTCATACTCCTTCATAAGTATAACCTCCTTGTTCGCAATTCTATCCAATGATTACATAGGGTCCATCCAAGTTAACACAGAGGAAAAAAGGTGTCAAGCGTACAGGCCTGTTTCGGCGCAGATGCTATCCGACGAGCTTGCTCTATAAAATCAGGTCAAAAAGAGAAATCTGGAACGATTATTGCTTTTTTTCTGCCGGGTAGCACTTATCCAAGGCAGCTACCTCCAATAAACCGGCACGGGGGTGATGGAATGAACGAGACACTCGATAATGATAAAACCAAGGTCATCTTACTGGCGGAGAAAGAAGAAGACACTTATCGGGGTTCCTTTGGAGATAGGGTGGAACTC
The DNA here is from genome assembly GCA_964442125.1 of uncultured Gemmatimonadota bacterium. GTDB lineage: Bacteria > Gemmatimonadota > CAZMKB01 > CAZMKB01 > CAZNLH01 > CAYTWO01. The sequence continues at coordinate 5,100 of CAYTWO010000045.1, read as the reverse complement.
ACCACCGAATATGGTAATTCCATTCCCACTGGACAACTCGCTTCGGTTGATGTCATCTCACTATTTATCCGAAATGCAAAGTGGGGAGAAGATACGGCCAGGAACATCAGGACCCAGCCCGACCTCTTTCTCAAACCACTGATTACACTCTCGGAATTTCAGCTCGATGCCTTGAACGAAATCGTCGACGACGGTATCATCCTCCCCGCAGATGGTGATGTTCTCGACTCCAGAATCGAGAAACTCCTGACCATTTCTCAGAGAATCGAGAGCCTGACCTCGATTCCGGATGAATCAGGTGATGAGAAATTCAAAGAAATCCTCATCCTCAGATATCTTTTGACCAGGAATGGCTCCACACTAAACCCTGTCAGGGACCTTTCCTCACGACTCGGCTACACATATCCCCCGGTTCAGCTGTTATTGAACGTCGGTCCCGGCGAAGAAATCGATCTTATGGAGGGATTGGAAGAGGCGTATCTGCTCAAGGGAACGCTTTCAGACAAAATGCACATATGTCCCTATTGCCGGCATTTTCAGATTAATTTTCGTGAGACCTGCCC
>CAYTWO010000045.1:0-4437 GCA_964442125.1 uncultured Gemmatimonadota bacterium | reverse complement strand
GGGTTTTCAGAGATATTGAAAAAGGAATTCGGATTCTACAAACTCGAACTCTTTAAGGAATTCCTCCGGTTGGAGGTCGAGAGGTGCATTCGCAACGACTTTGACTCCACCCTGGGACGCGTTGCCATCAAGAACTTCCACGAAGTTATTGCCGAAGGCGGTATCGTCCATGCCAAGAAAATAAGGGAAGAGGTAGCGGTCCTTTTCAAGGAAATGCTCCGGGAGTCTGATATTCTCACCGACCTCGATGACGACGCAATTCTGGTCATTCTCACCCACACGAACACCGAAGAGGCAAAAATTGCCCTCGACCGGATCAGGGAGCGGAGCGGGCGTTACTTCACAAAAAAGGTGGCCATCGAATATAATTTTCTCCCACTTCGGAATCAGAAATCCGACGTGGATGAAATACTGGGTAATATCTGATGATACCTCCTATACTCAAAGATGTCTTTTATTACATCCTCACCCTCGACTGGGAGGGGCATATCCGGGTATTCTGGCTCTTTTTCCTCTTCGATGTCCCACGATACGTGATACCGGATATCATGGTCTTCTTCTACGAGTCTTTCCGAAAGATATGGCCCAGAAGCCGGGATAAACTCTTCCTCCAGGAGATCACACGGAGGCCGCCACTCGTCTCGGTGATAGTCCCGGTCCTGAACGAGGAGAAAACCATCGCCTGGACCATTCGATCGCTCCGTGAACAGACATACAAAAACCTCCAGATCATAGTCATCGACGACGGTTCGACCGATAAGACACCGGAAATATGCTCCAGGCTCGAGAAACAGATGGGAATCCGCTACCTGCGATTTGCAGAGAGAGCCGGAAAATCGGCTGCATTGAACTATGGGCTTACTTTTGCCACCGGAGAATACGTGGTATTCGTTGATTCCGACACAACATTCGACAGGGATTCGATTTTGAAGATCATTACGGCCTTCTCTGACCCCAAAGTCGGCGGAGTCTCAGGAAACGTCCAACCACGTAACACCCATAAGAACCTTCTGACAACCATGCAGTACATCGAGTACCTCTTTTCTATCTCTGTTGGGCGGCGGATCAGGGCATGGTTCGGCATCCTGCCCATCATTTCGGGGGCGTTTGGGGCCTTCAGGAAGGATCTTATCGCACTGGAGACCATCGGGGGACATGAACCAGGCCCTGGAAACGATTCCGACCTGACTATCCGAGTGAGAAAACTGGGTTACAAGACTGCTTTCGCCCCTGAGGCTATCTGCCTGACAAATGTCCCCGAGAAATTTTACGGCCTGATCAAACAGAGATGGCGATGGGACCGTAACCTGATCAAGAATCGCCTCAGGAAACATCGTGATCTGTTTAATCCCTTTTCAAAAAACTTCATGCTGAGGAACACGCTCTCATCCATAGACTCGATATTCTCTCATTTGTTGATCGCTATCTTGACCATCGTCTATTTGATCGACGTTTCCATTAATTTTCCCCATATGCTCGCCTATCTCCTGGCGGTAAACCTCCTGCTCTACTTTTGCGCTGAATTAATCGAGTTGCTGATCGCCGTACTCCTGTCAAGAAAATGGAGCGACTTCTGGTTTATCATCTATTTACCCCTGTTTAACCCATACAAGATGCTGCTGAAGGTCTTCCGCCTGATCGGATATTCCCAGGAATTACTATTCCGCTCATCATACCGCGATCGTTTTGCCCCTCCAAAGGTGCGCATGAGGATGATCCAATGGTAGATCCATCACGAATAAGGTCCTTTCACTATTTTTCTGCCCTGCTCCTAATGGCATGCACCTGTAGTAGGGTTATAGCTTCCCCTTCGGGCTACACCTTGAAAGAACTCGAAGAACTGGTCCTCCAGAGAGATGCAGGCATAGAAGCCTCTTCTGAGAAGGTCAACGAGGCGATGGGGCAGATGGCTGAGACACGATCCCGATTCGGACCGGAATTCACCTCTCATTACAGTCGGTATCCGTCTGGAGGGAATCTTCCGGAGGAAGAGGAAAATAACCAGCACTGGCTCTCTGTGGGCTTGAGGCAGGACATATTCCAGCTCTTCAAGATACGGCCGGGGCGTATAAAAGAAATGGTTGCAGGGATCGAGGGAGCCGAGGCGGTACTGGATGAAACCAAACTAATGGCACTCTATGAGTTAAGAGTGCAATACCTTGATTTGGTGGAGGAAAAGGTTCTTGCCGACTACAACGGAATACTTCAAGACCTCTACGAGAACCAATTTGAGGTCCAGAACGCCCGATATCTCCACCAGGCAGCACTCCTGCCGGATCTCCTGTTGGCTCAGAAAAATATGATCGAGGCCGAAAGTGCCCATCGATTCCACCTTATTAATCTAAGAAGACAAAAGGCACTCCTCGCAAATTCACTGGGGATCGAACCCGGCGAGATTGTCATCGATCACCCTGAGATCTTGATCTCACTCCTCCCGGAGGAAACAATAGCCGACCTGGCTCTGGATAACAGGGGAACGATCAAGCGACTCGAGGCCAACGCCATGATCGAGCGAGCACGTGCTTCGACCTCTGCCTATGAGGACGTCCGCATGTCGTCATTCCTGGGATATCGCCTGAGAGGCGACAGGTTGTCGGGTTTAGAATCAGGTCTCGCCGTAGGCCTGACATTCTCGATGCCCCTCAGGTTCCGGGGTATCCAAAACAACCGCTATGACCGGTTCACGGCCAGAGAAAGATATTGGCAACTCGAGGCTGAAAAGGCACGTTACGAGATCAAAAACGAAATCCACAGGGTATACAGTGAATATGTGCATCAAATGGCTCAACTCGATGCGGCCGACAGGTCCTTAGCCCTTCAAGGAGAGCGCGAGCGTATCCTTCAGTTGAGGGTCGACAATCCCGTAACATCTATCGAGTCCGACCTGTCGATTATCTCTGGAGTAAAGGCAGACCTGGTCTCACAAAAGATGGAGAAAGAGATCATTCGGTGCAGGATCAATAGATGCCTCTTCGAGCTTCTCTACCTGGCAGGCCTCGAGCATCCTGAAGAAATCGCACACGACATCAAATACACAACCGTTACTGATACCGGTAAAAACTGATATCTCTTCAACTCAGAGGTAAAAATGAGGTTTAGAGGATTTAGAAAGAGAAACGAAAGTTTTACAAGAAGCCCGAAAGAAAGTGGGAGGTGGCAGGTTCCATGGGGAAAATATGTCTACCTCACCATACTTACCCTTCTTGTCATTGGATTCTTTAACCTGGTTTCCAGAAAGCTCATATACATCGAAGGGCTCGGCATCCTCGACGCGGAACGGATTCAAGTCGAGGGGAATCTCACGGGCAGGATTACCTCGATCAAATGCTGGATCAATGGACGTATCTCCCGTGGAGATCTCCTGGTCACCCTGAACCAGCCCGAACTGGAGCAAGAGTTCGCATCGAAAGAGCTCGACCTCGAGAATGAGCTGCAGCTGCTGGAAAAAGAAAAGGATAATCAGGTAAAGGAGGTGGATGCCCTGCGTCAAGAGCACCAGAGGGCAAGGACCCTGAGGGATCTCAAGGCCATCACTCTCACAGAATATTTCGAGATCGACCAGGAACTGAAACGTGCCGAGAGAGAGCTCTCCCTTCTCCGAACGCGTATCTCGCTGGCAGGGAAAAGACTCGCGTCATTGCGACAGGAGCATTTCGATCGCTCCAATGGCTCGAGCGGGAACGGACATCGCAGGGAATTTCTCAAGGAGACCGCCATCTACGCGCCCGAAAGCGGGATGGTGACGTTGATACACAAGCGCGAGGGGGAAGTAGCCCGGGTGGGTGAGCCCATACTCGAAATCGCGAATCTCTCGAATGCCTTCATAAGGGCTCATTTCAAGGGCTCCGATGAGAAGGAGATCATCGCCGGAGAAGAGGTCTCCATCTACTTCGAGAACGGAGAGAATACGACGGGTAGAATCACCAAGGTCTATCCATCCACTCTCCCCCTGCCACTCGAATTCCTGAGACAGTATGAGCGACAGGAACGATACATCATTGCAGAGATCCTCCCGATCGACGGTAACCTCTGGCCGGCAATCCTCGAGACCCGCGCTCGAGTGAGACTCAAGAGGAGCTGGCTCTAATTTGTAAGTTGGGTAGGACTCACAACCATATTCAGATGGGTCACCACCAGGTGAGTGCGCCTGCCGGGCGCACATAGGCCAATATCTTCTCCTCATCCGTCTGCAGGTGTTCTGTCACTTTGATATCGGGTGTCACAATTTGTATGAAAATGCCGCATCGAACCATTTTCATGCTTCGTTGTGCTCCCGACAACCGGAGGGGGCATGCAGGTCCGTATTAAGCAAACCTAAAGGTTTGCCCTACCTTGCTTTTCCATCTTTCGTAGGGCAAGGCTTTAGCCTTGCTTTGATAACAATATAGAATTAAGCGAGGGCAAGTCTCCTTAACCAAAACAGAGCGTCAGGAATTG
>CAYTWO010000044.1:0-17399 GCA_964442125.1 uncultured Gemmatimonadota bacterium | reverse complement strand
CCTCTCCTTCTTCGTCATTCCCGCAAGCTGATCGGAGATCAGCGCGTCGGGAATCACAATAGACGCTCAATTACTTATGACACTGAGTATAGAACAAAATGGAGTTCAAATCGTGAGTGTGGCTCCACCCCTGACGAGGTTTGTCCCGATCACCAAACGCTGAATCTGATTTGTCCCTTCGTAGATCTGTGTGATCTTGGCGTCCCTCATATATTTTTCGATCGGGTAATCTCTCATATACCCGTATCCGCCGAATATCTGAATCGCATCGACGGCGACACTCATCGCGACATCCGAGGTATAAAGTTTACTCATCGCAGATTGTTTGGTCACCGACTTTGCTCCCGAATCGATCATCCTGGCCGTCTGATAAAGGAGCGCTCTTGCAGCCTCAATCTGTGTAGCCATGTCGGCCAGCATGAACTGAATGGACTGGAAGGCCCCGATGGGTTGACCAAACTGATGGCGGCTCTGGGCATATTCGAACGCGAGCTCAAACGCTCCCTGGGCGATGCCGAGTGCCTGAGCACCAATACCCGGCCTGGTCCGGTCAAGGGTCTTCATGGCAATGATGAAACCCATCCCCTCCTTCCCGATCAAATTCTCCGCCGGAATCCGACACTCCTCAAATATCAACTCCTTCTGGACCGAGGCCCGGATCCCTATCTTGTCCTCGGTCTTTCCAAAAGAAAACCCCTCCAAATCTTTCTCTACAATGAACGCGCTGATCCCCCTGGAACCCCTGTCCGGATCGGTCTTGGCAAAGATGGTGTATACATCCGCTACACCGGCATTCGTGCAAAATACCTTCTTCCCGTTCAGTATATACTCATCTCCCACCTTTCTTGCCGTTGTCGTCATACTCCCCGCGTCACTCCCCGCATCCGCCTCCGTGAGACCATAGGCAAAATAACATCCCCCCTCGGCGACAGGTGTGAGATACTTCACCTTCTGTTCCTCTGAGCCTCCCACTAAAATCGGTGTCAGGCCAAGCCCGGTCGCGGCGTATGAAACCGCGACTCCTGCCTCGATCCTGGCCAGCTCTTCAACCACCAAACTCATGTTGAAGACGCCTCCATCACTTCCACCATATTCACCCGGTACGAGGAGGGAGGGAAATCCAGCCTTGTCCAGCTCCTTCATGATCTCCAGAGGAAATCCTCCCTCTTCATCCAACTGCGCCCTGATCGGCAGGATTTTCTCCTCGGCGATAGCGCGAGCCAGCCTCTTTAATTCTTTCTGTTCGTCTGATAGAAAATATTCCACATCTCCCCCTATTGAAAACGGACAGCCAGTGTTCCGGGACAGGACATCAATGCATTCACTCTCCACTCTCCCTCTCGGTGCTCAGCAACCTGAGGGCATTCAGGGCCGCGACCTTCTCCGCTTCTTTTTTACTGCTTCCACTCCCCCGAGCTATCCACTTTTCCGCGACACGGACCTCACAGGTAAAGACCTTGTCGTGCTCAGGCCCCGTGGTCTTGACCACTTTGTAAACAGGCTGTGTCCGAAAACGTTCCTGGGACAACTGAAGCAGGTTGCTCTTTGTCGAATGGAGAATATGATCGGTGGAAACAGAGTCCTTTGATTTCATGAGGACCTGATTAAGGAATCGCCTGACGACTTCGATGTTTCCGTCCAGGTACATCGCGCCAAGAATTGCCTCGAAGCTGTCAGCCAGTATGGTCACCTTACTCTTTCCCTGCATGAGATCCTTCCCCCCGGTGAAAAGGAGATATTTCTCGAGTCCAAACGAATCCGAACATCTGGCGAGCGAGGATCGAGAAACGAGTGAGGATTTGATCTTTGTCAGATCCCCTTCCATAAGATCCGGATAGGCCTTGTACAATTCCTCCGAAACAATCATCCCCAGAACAGCATCACCCAGAAACTCCAGCCGCTCATAAGAACCCGCTGTTCCTTTGTCGTTATCATGGGCATAGGAGCGATGGGAAAGGGCGCGATTCAGAAGTTCTTTACTGCAGAAGGTATAACCTATCTTCCCCTCGAGTTCCCTCATGAGAGTCAGCCTGTTTGAGCCCAGATCATATCCACTACTGGTAGAATCAAAAAAGCCCGACACCCATTTCCACATTTCCCTTAGAGAAATTGAACTGTTAATTCCCATCTGGATTATATTTCTTCAGAGTAAGGCAGGCATTCTGTCCACCAAAACCGAAAGAGTTGGTTATTGCGAATCTGATTCGCGCTTTCCGTGCTTTATTCGGGACATAATCAAGATCGCATTCCGGATCTGGATTTTCGTAGTTAATGGTGGGCGGTACCCATCCTTCCACGATCGCCATCATGGTTATGACAAACTCGATCCCACCCGCAGCCCCAAGGAGATGACCTGTCATCGACTTCGAGGAACTGATCATCAGGTTGTATGCGTGTTCCTTGAAGACCTTCTTGATCGCCATCGTCTCAAATCTGTCATTGAGGTCTGTAGAGGTCCCGTGGGCGTTGATGTAGCCAACATCCTCAGGCTCGACATTACTCTCCTTCAGCGCCATGATCATCGCCCTGACGGCGCCCTCACCGTCAGGTGCCGGGGCCGTTATATGGTATGCGTCAGCCGTCATTCCATAGCCCACCACTTCCGCCAGAATCTTCGCGCCCCTCTCCCGGGCATGATCCAGCTCTTCGATAACAACCACTCCCGCACCCTCCCCCAGGACAAAACCATCCCTGTCCCTGTCGAAGGGCCGACTGGCCCGCTCGGGATCGTCATTCCTGGTGGAGAGCGCCTTCATGGAACAGAACCCCCCAACCGACATGGGCGTAATTGCCGCTTCCGCACCACCAGCCAGGAATATATCCGCGTCTCCATACTTGATCCACCTGAAGGCATCGCCGATCGCATGGGAACCGGACGCACAGGCAGAGACCGTCGAATAGTTTGGACCCTTGGCTCCAAACCTCATGGAAACCTGTCCGCTGGCAATATTCGAAATCATCATTGGAACGAAGAAAGGGCTTATCCTGCTCGGCCCCCCATCGATCAGCCGGTGGTGCTGGGTTTCGATCGTGGAGATTCCGCCTATCCCGGAACCGATGATGACTCCAAAACGCTCGCTTTCCAATTCATCACATTTGAGCCCGGCATCTTCCACCGCCTTTGACGCCGCAACGACCGCGTACTGTAGAAAAAGGTCCATCCGTCGAATATCCTTTTTCTCCAGGTATTCATGGACGTTTAAGTCCTTGACCTCTGCTGCGAAGCGGGTGGAGAAATCGGTGGCGTCGAACCTTGTTATATCACCGACACCACTCCGTCCGTCGAGCAACGCCTTCCAGGATTCCTCCAGGCTGTTACCCACCGGAGTTATCAATCCCGCTCCGGAGACAACCACCCTGCGTGTCATAGGCAACCTCACTATACTATCGATGGAGCACGGCTAGCAACCCGGTATTACTCGCCGATATTTTTCTCCAGATAATTTATGGCGTCCCCAACAGTAGCCAGTTTTTCAGCCTCTTCGTCAGGGATTTCAACGTCGAATTCTTCTTCGAAAGCCATAACGAGTTCAACCGTATCGAGAGAATCGGCTCCAAGATCATCGACAAAAGAAGAATCATTGCTGATCTTCTCAGGATCGATCCCCAGGCTATCGATGATCATTTCTCTGACCTTTTTCTCGATCGCTTCTCTGTCCAGCGGCATCCTTGCACCTCCTTTTACAAGACAAGTTTATCTTTTCCTGTGGGATCAACTCATTACCATCCCACCGTCTACGTTGATCACCTGTCCGGTGATGTAATCAGACAGATCTGATGCCAGGAAAAGGACAACCTTACCGACGTCCTCCGGTCTCCCTCCCTTTCCCAGGGGTATATTCTTAATGAACATTTCCTTGGCTGAACCAGACAACTTTTCCGTCATCGGGGTCTCGATAAAGCCCGGCGCAACCGCGTTTATGGTGATACCCCTCGAAGCTACTTCACGCGCCGTCGATTTCGTCAATCCGATCACACCAGACTTGGCCGCGGAATAATTTGCCTGTCCCGGGTTCCCGATGATCGCGACCACCGATGATATGTTTATTATCTTCCCCGAGCGCTGTTTGATCATAATCGGCAGGACCAGCTTCATACATAAAAACATCCCTTTCAGATTGACTCCCAGAACGGCATCCCAGTCTTTCTCCTTCATCCTGACGATAAAATTGTCTCTCGCTATCCCTGCGTTATTGACCAGTAGATCAATAGTAGAAAACTTTTTAACGGTCGTCTCTACCATCTTCTCTACGCTCCCTGAATCCGCCACGTCCACCTGGACCGCTATGGATCTATCACTGTCACCAAATCCGGCCGCGACTTTTTCTGCTCCCTCTCCGCATAGATCTGCGACAACCACTCTGGCGCCCGATTGGTAAAGCGTTCGACATATTGCTTCACCGATCCCCTGGGCTCCCCCCGTAACGATTGCGACTTTTGAATCCAGATCGATCATAGTATCGGCTCTATCTCTCCTCACCCTGAGTCGACAGAAATGTCTCGAGCGGTTCAATACCATCCACAAAATTTCCGATCAGGGAGCTGTCAATTTTCTTGAGGAGCCTGCATAGTACTTTCCCCGGTCCTACTTCCACGAATTGTCGGATCCCTGAGTCAGCAATATATCGTATTGAGTCATTCCACAGTACGGGGTTCATCAACTGTTCCTTCAGACAGTTCCTTATATCCTCACTCTCCTGAACTCCCGTGCCGCTCACGTTGGCAACGACAGGTATATCGGCATCCAGAATCTCTATACCATCGAGGTGTTCCCCCAACCCTGGAAGCGCCTCCCTCATGAGGCTGGAGTGAAATGCCCCGCTGACGTCTAGTGGGATAGCCCTTTTTGCCCCCATTTCACGAGCAAGCGCCATCGCTCTCTCGATTCCTTCCACTTCCCCTGAAATAACCGTCTGATCAGGAGAATTAAAGTTGGCAGGTTCAGCTATACCGACATCAGACGCTTTTTGGCACAACACCTCTATATCCTGAGGATCCATGCCGAGAATAGCGGCCATGGTTCCCGGTTTTTTCAATCCTGCCTCGTACATCAATTCCCCTCTCAAGCGGACAGTTCGCAGCGCATCATGGAAGGACAGGCTTCCCGCGCTGACGAGGGCGGAATATTCACCGAGACTGTGACCGGCAGCTACAGCCGGTCGTACGCCTTCTTCCTCTAAGACCCGCATGAGGGCGACGCTGTAGGCAAGTATCGCCGGCTGGGTGTTCTTCGTCTTTACGAGTTCTGCATCCGGACCGTCAAAAACGATTTTTGAGAGGGAGAACCCGAGAATATCATCGGCTTCATCGAAGGTCTTTTTTACGGAGGCATATCTCTCGTAAAAATTCTTACCCATCCCCACATACTGAGACCCCTGCCCGGGGAAAAGAAGAGCCAGTTTATTCATTGGATCTCGTTACCACCTTAATAATACCGAAGCCCACGTCACGCCACCTCCGGCAGCTACGAGTAGAACGATACTACCGTCTTTAATCCGTCCCTCCCCGTTTGCCTCCACGAGAGCTATAGGAATTGACGCTGCCGAGGTGTTACCGTATCGGTCGATGTTGATGAACACCTTATCCTTCGGAAGCTTCAATCGTTTTGCCGTGGCATCGATGATGCGGATGTTTGCCTGATGGGGAATGAAGAGGTCTATATCTGACGTTTGCAGCCCAGCCTTTTTCAAGGCCATCAGGGCAGCCTCCTCCATTGCTCTCGTGGCATATTTGAAGAGTTCGTTTCCCATCATTTTTATGTAGTGAAGGCGCTTATCTATGGTCTCCCTCGTCGCCGGTTCTCTGGATCCACCTGCCGGCATTTTCAGAATCCGCGTCAATCTCCCGTCACTCTTGAGATATGAGGATAAGATACCCTTGCCCGGGGGTAGTTCTCCCAGCACGACGGCACCGGCTCCATCGCCAAACAGGACACAGGTACTACGATCCGAGAAATCGCAGATTTTTGTCAGAGTCTCAGCACCGATAAGGAGTACGTTCTTGTAATCCCCGTTGTCGATCAACCCCTTGGTTAACGTCATACCGTACAGAAAGCCGGAACATGCTGCGCTGACATCAAAAGCGGCCGCGTTTTCCGCGTTGAGAAGTTCCTGGACGGTGCAGGCCGCGGCGGGGAAGGGATAATCAGGTGTCGCGGTGGCGAGAATTATCAGGTCTATATCATTACTGGACAATCCGGCTTCCTTCAGTGCGATTCTACCCGCCTCCGCGGCAAGATCCGATGTCGCTGTTCGTTCATTGGCTATCCGTCGTTCCTTTATACCGGTCCGGGTGGTTATCCACTCATCGGATGTGTCCACTATCCCTTCGAGATCAGAATTCGACAATATCTGATCGGGGACAGCCATGCCCATCGAAATGATTCCTGTCCCGTTCCTTCCTTCTGTCATTTTTCTTCTAACTCCTCTATCTGGCCGCGGATATGCTTGATGATGTCCCGCTTCACGGAAAGTCTGGCCGTGTTGATCGCGTTCCTTATAGCTTTTGGCGAGGACCCACCGTGGCAGATGATCGATACTCCACCAACACCAAGTAGAGGTGCCCCCCCATATTCCTCGTAATTAAGGTTCTTTTTCAAGACATCAAAGGTCGGTTTCATCAGAAGAGAACCCAATCTTCTGACAAAACTGACCGAAGTTGTGCTCTTGATCATCGACATGACAAGATAAATGACGCTCTCGCTGAGTTTCAGGATGACATTTCCGACGAAACCATCACAGACTACGATGTCGGTGACGCCCTGGATGATGTCCCTCCCCTCGACATTACCGATGAAGTTGAGCTTGCTTTCCCTTAGAAGGAAATGAGTTGCGACCGTCAGTTCATCCCCCTTCGAAGGCTCCTCTCCGATGCTCAAAAGTCCAATCTTGGGGTTTGGTCGGTCGAGGAATTCCCGAGCGTAGACATGACCCATTATTGCAAAGTGCATCAGGTGGATTGGCTTGCTGTCTACGTTGGCCCCAACATCCAGAACGATGCAAGGATCCTTCATTGTCGGGAAAATAGTCGCAATCGCCGGTCTCGATATCCCTCTTATCCGTCCTAAAGTCAAAAGGGATTGAGCCATCACAGCACCCGTGTTTCCAGCGCTGATGAAGGCATCAGCGTTTCCCTCTTTCTGGAGCTTCAGTCCAATCGAGATCGAGGAGTTCCGCTTCTTCTTCAGGGCTTGAGCCGGCGGCTCGCTCATCTCGATGACCTGTGGGGCATGCTCCACGGAGAGACGTGGGTCAGAAAAGAGCCTGGACTTCAGTCCCGCCTCTATCCGCTCCTTGTCACCCACAAGGATGATATCAAAATCTTCATCCAGCACTCCGAGCGCCTCAATGGCTCCCTCGATCGGAGCATCCGGCATCCTGTCGCCACCCATCGCATCCAGGACAATTTTCAACTGATCACCTCTGGCGGGAATTCATGTCGCAGCAATTACCGGTAGACTGCGAAGTTACGATAACTCCTCCACCTCCATGACCAACCTCCCACGATAATATCCGCAATGGGGGCAGATACTATGAGACTCCTTGGGCTGCTTACACTGGGAACACACGGATGTGGCCGGTGATGATAGCTTGTAATGTGTCCTTCGCTTTCTCTTTCTGCTTTTCGATGTCTTTCGTCTTGGTACTGCCATCTTTATTCCGTACAGTTGCAGTCTTCATGGTTGAGGCCGGCCCCACAGCCCGGGCAAATTCCTTTGCAACTATCTCTGCAGAGGGGGTGGGCCGGAAGATTCAGTAGAAAATGTTCTCTGATTGTCTCCTCGAGATCAATCTTCCTCTGGTTCGTGTCTATATTCAATACTTCTCCATCTTTATAATTTTCGATATCACGCGAATACTTCCTCATTGCCACCAGCATGAAATCCGCCTTGACATCTACCGTAAAAACATCCAGACACCTTCTACATGGCAAGTTGACCGGAATGTTCATGCTCAAAGAGAAGAGGAAGAGATCCTCATCTCTCTTGTCAACCATTCCGGTCACCGTCCCTCGATCTGCGAGCTCGACATCAAGTTGACGAAAGAGGGGAATATCCCCAAGAAATGAGAACTTAATTGGGTTGATCCCCTCTTCGAGACCGAACAAATCAACTTTCAGCATTTTGGCAATATTATATTATAGCGACTACTTTGTCAAGGTTAAGAGTGGAGAAATTTTCCGCTTATTCGGCACGGAGAGCGTCTAATTTACTGAAAAAGAACGCTATCTCTACTTTGGCCGACTCAGGCGAATCGGAGGCGTGGATAGCATTTTTTTCCTTGCTGGATGCAAAGTCGGACCTTATTGTGCCCTCAAGAGCTTCCTCAGGATCTGTAGCTCCGATCACACTCCTCAATTCTTCAATGGCGTTTTCCTTCTCCAGAAGCAGCGCGACGATCGACCCGCTCGAAATAAAATCGATGAGAGAATCAAAGAACGGCTTTCCTTCGTGGACACTGTAGAAAACCATGGCTTCATCTCTCGACAATCGATCTCTCCTCGTGCAGAGTATCCGAAAGCCCTCTGCCATGATACGATCGATAATTTCATCCTCGACCTTCGCTCCAACCGCGTCGGGCTTGATCACAGCCAGGGTTTGTTCGATCACGATATTCCTCCTCAAACAGAAACAAGCAGCAAGTCATACGATATTATTAAACGAACCAACCACGGAGTACTCCACGAATGATATCTTGAAGTGACGCTATGCCGACAAGTTTCCCTTCCCTGACCACAGGAATTTTCATGACCTTTTTATTGATCATCAATGTCGCAACTTCCGTTATGGTGGTATCTTCAGAGACACACATAACACTTCTCGACATGAAATCCTTAGCCTTGTACCGTTCCCCTATATCTCCGGGCTGGCTGGCTTCGCTGTCCCTTTGATCTGACTCCCCCAGGGTTGCCATCAACTCGGGTAGAAAGACCCTGACGAGATCCGACTCGGTAATCACACCCAGGACCTTTTTGCTGGCGTCCGTCACCACAAGACCACCCGTGCCCATGAAGACCATCTGCTCGACAACATTATTCAGTGTCGCTTCACTTTCTATAGATAGCAGATCTTTCTTCATTATATTCTTGACCTCGATCCTGGGATTCAAGACGATATCAGACGAATCGAGGAGATCAAAAAAGACGCGAGAGTTTTCTGCCGATTTGATACCCTGAATAAGGCTATCATCGGCCACCATAGTGCGAAGTGCCGCAGCCACCTGGAGGTAAAATTTAGGTGATGTCCTCGGTGTGGACAGGAAAAACAGGAGAGTTCCATCCTTTCCACCCATCGATTTTACAGCAAGACGGGAATCCTCGATTTCCGGTATGGTAAGGTGAAACATAGATGCCTTCTCTCCTACCTTGAATCCCCCTCTCTTGACCTGTGGGCCCAACTTCTTTAGCAGGGCGTCCCTGCTTCTCTGTACCTGATATCCCGACATAACCAGATCGAGAATCTCCTCGAGAGATTCACCTATTGGAGAAACTTCCCGCGAAATTACGATCAGATTCTCTTCAAGTAATGAGACAAGTTTCATTGTCCCCTTCCCTCGTTCATATAGTCCATGCTGTCAATTCCCCTGATTGATCATCCCCACCCGTCGGCGTCTGGAAAATCTACCTCGAACTCCACCCGGTTTCAACAGGTAAGGACCACTAAGTCCATCAGAGCTGTTCAGCGAGAATATTTGCTATTTCATCCGGTTTCTTTGCCACCCTGACCCCAACACTTTCGAAGGCTTCGATCTTCTCCTGAGCTGTCCCTCCCGAGCCTTGGATTATCGCGCCGGCATGTCCCATTCTTTTGCCAGGAGGGGCTGTTTGACCCGTTACAAAAGCCACGACCGGTTTTTTCATCTCCCTCTCGATAAATTCCGCGGCGTGTTGCTCATCATTCCCCCCAATCTCCCCGATCAAGACTACCGCTTCTGTCTCATCATCGGCCTCGAAGAGTTCGAGACAATCGATAAAATCGGTCCCTATTATCGCGTCACCCCCTATCCCGACACAGGTTGATTGTCCCATGCCGGCCGTTGTCAACTGAAACACGATTTCGTAGGTCAACGTTCCGCTTCGCGAAACCACACCAACCGATCCTGACCTGAAAATATGTCCTGGAAGGATTCCGACTTTCGATTTTTCCGGGCTTATGACCCCGGGACAATTCGGCCCGATCAGCCTCACTCCCTTTTCCTTGACAAAACTGTAAAGACCGGTCATATCGAGGACAGGGACTCCCTCGGTAATGCAGACGATATGGTTAATTCCGGCAGAGGCGGCCTCATATACCGCATCAACAGCAAATGCAGGCGGAACGTAAACGATCGAGGTGTTAGCGCCGGTCTCCTCAACCGCCTGCAGGACCGAATCGAAAATAGGAATACCATCGAGTTCCCGTCCCCCCTTCCCCGGTGTCACACCAGCAACCACCTGGGTACCATAAGCTACCATCTGTCGAGTATGAAATGAACCATCTCTGCCGGTGATCCCCTGAACAAGGAGTCGCGTTCTCTCATCAATGAATATACTCACCAAATCCTCCAGATCTAATTTGTTGTCGATTTATCAAGCGGCCAGTCAGCCGGCGGTCACTATTTCGACCGCTTTTTTGACCGCTTCATCCATAGAATTCGTCGCAGATAATCCGAGTTCCTTCAGGATATCTATCCCCTCCTTCTCGTTCGTCCCCGTCAGACGGATTACTATCGGTACGATGATATCCTGCGAAGCCAGGTACTCTTTGACCCCTACGGCAACGTCATCGCATCTGGTAATTCCACCGAAAATGTTGAGCAGAATAGACTTTACGCGACTGTCCGAACAGATTATCTCGAGGGCGGTGACGACCTTTTCAGGGCTTGAACTCCCGCCAATGTCGAGAAAATTGGCTGGTTCCGCTCCATGATACTTGATCAGGTCCATCGTAGCCATGGCAAGGCCGGCGCCATTCACGATACACCCGACTTCACCGTCAAGCTTCACGTAACTCAGATCCTTGTCCCTCGCCATTTTCTCCGTAACAGACAGGACCTCTTTATCCCTCAACTCCCCGAACTCCTTATGTCGGTACAGGGCGTTGTCATCGATCGTCATCTTGGCATCGATCGCCCAGACCTCTCCCGATGTAGTGAGGATGAGGGGATTGATCTCGACGAGAGATGTGTCTTCGCCTTCCATGAGTCTATACATTCCTGCAATCACTTTGGCTATCTGCCTGGATACTCCGGGATCCGGGTTGAGATGATAAGCCATGGAACGGGCCTGAAAAGAAAGAAGACCGTATCTCGGATCGATAGACCATTTAGCGATCTTTTTCGGACTTTTCTCCGCCACTTCCTCGATATCCACACCACCCTCCCTACATGCGATAAGCATTGGCATTTTCGACTCCCTTTCGACCAGGAGACTGATATAATACTCCTTGGAAATATCTACGGCTCTTGCCACGAGAACTTCGTTCACGCGGTAACCTTTGATGTCCATGCCCAGTATATCCTGCGCGGCACTCTTTGCCTCTTCCGGATTTCCGGCCAGTTTCACACCGCCGGCCTTGCCCCTCCCCCCTGTGTGGACTTGAGCCTTTACAACCACTTTGCCGCCTATTCGCTGCGCCTCTTTCATCACCTCGTCTACCGTAGCGGCGACCTCGCCGTCCGGAACGGGTATTCGATACGATGACAGAATCTTTCGAGCCTGGTATTCATAGAGTTTCATACTTCCTCCGTCTGCCCTTTTTATAACTTGAGTTGAGCAATTCTCTCGTATGCAGCTCAGATCGGTTATCCCGGCAGGATATTGGTACCTGCCATTCCTTCGACCGCATCATACGCCTCACTTATCGAAGCGATAACGACCCTCTCGCCTCCATTTTTCAGGAAGCCTATGGCCGCTTCGATCTTGGGGCCCATATTGCCTGGAGGGAACTGGTCATCATTGAAATATTGAACAGCCTGTGTCACGCTCATCTCATCGAGATCTTTCTGCTTATCTGTGCCGTAGTCGATCGCAACTTTGCCGATATCCGTCAGAATGACGAGCAGTTTCGCGCCAATTTCGTTTCCCAGGACCGCAGCTGTCCTGTCCTTGTCGATGACCGCATCTACTCCTTCCAGCGATCCATCCTCCTGGATATAGACCGGAATCCCGCCACCACCAGCGGTTATCACTATAATACCTGATTCTACAAGTCCTCTGACGATCCCTGCCGAAACGACCTTTCGAGGCAGTGGCGAGGAAACGACCCTCCTCATACCCAATTCCCCATCCCGTTTCATAATCCAGTTCATCTCATCTACTAACACCCGGGCGTCTTCCTCTGAATAATGCGCACCTACGTATTTACCCGGATTCTCCATCGAGGGATCATCTCTGTCTACAATAACCTGGGTTATCACCGTGACTACTTCACGGTCGATCCCTTCATGGCAAAGCCTGTTTTGCAAGGATTGCTCGATCATATAACCCATTCCTCCCGCGATATCCGCGACACAGACCCCTATCGGGATCTCCGGCGCCTTTCCCCTCGTCATTTCGACCCTCAGCATGGCGTTGCCCACCTGTGGGCCATTTCCATGGGTGATGACAAGCTGGTAGCCTTCCCGGACGAGTTCGACAATACTGCCGAGACTCTCCCTTGTATGCCGGAACTGATTGGGGATCGTATCGACCTCACCGACAGGTGAAATCGCGTTGCCCCCGAGAGCGACGACTGCGACCTTTTTACCTGTCAATAATCTGCTTCCTCCGGTGCAGAACAACTTACTCGCAAGGCCTCAGCGGCTATTCCAGCATGTCGTTCAAAATGTCCTCGAGGTTTGGATGCCCGATCTCCTGGAGCTCGTATCTGATCCTTATGTGCGGATGCCGTATATCCATAATCTTCGCCAGGTCTACAGGAGTGGCAATGATGACGAGGTCACAATCCGCATTGTTAATGGTCTCGCTCAGATCAGAAACTTGCTGTGCTCCGTATCCCATAGCAGGAACAAGTGGACCAATATCTGGATAGTCCTTAAAGGTGTCCTTCAAGGAGCCGGAAAGAAACGGCCGCGGATCCACGAGTTCCTTGGCCCCATATCGATGAGCCGCTACAACACCCGCTCCGTATGACATTTCCCCATGTGTAAGGGTCGGGCCATCTTCGATGACCAGCACCCTCTTGCCCATGACAGCGGCGGGATCGGTGATCGTCAATGGAGAGGTAGCCTCTATGATTCGCGCTCCCGGGTTTGTCTCACGGATATTTTCGACGATCATTATCACGTCTTCATAGTCGGCCGTGTCGACCTTGTTGATGACGACTATGTCGGCCATCCTGAGGTTGGATTCTCCGGGGTGATACATCAGTTCATGACCAGGTCTCAGGGGATCGGCTACGGTTATATGGACGTCGGGCTTGTAAAAGGGCAGGTCGTTATTCCCTCCGTCCCACACGATGTAGTCGGCTTCCTTTTCAGCCTCCTTCAATATCTCATGGTAATCCACCCCTGCGTAGACAACGGTACCGTTTTCCACATGGGGTTCGTACTCTTCCCTCTCTTCGATTGTACACTTTTGGTTGTTGATATCCTCAATAGAACCAAAACGCTGAACGGCCTGCCTGCTCAGATCACCGTACGGCATAGGATGTCTGATTACAACAACATTCTTTCCCCTGGCCTTCAATATATCAGCCACTCTCCGTGTCGTCTGACTCTTTCCGCAACCCGTGCGTACTGCGCAAACGCTAACGACCGGCTTGGAAGAGATGAGCATAGTGGCCTTGCTTCCCAGAAGCATGAAATTAGCTCCCGCTACGGCGATACTGCTCGCGCAGTGCATCACATACTCGTGAGAAACATCACTATATGAAAAGACGACCAGTTCAATATCGCGGTCTTTTATGATATCTGTCAGCTCCTCTTCCGGAAGGATGGGGATCCCGTCGGGGTAGCTCTCACCTGCCAGTGAAGATGGATACTGTCTCCCTTCGATATTCGGGATCTGCGTGGCGGTGAAAGCAATTACATCGTATTGTGGATTATTCCGGAAAAAGGAATTGAAGTTATGGAAATCTCTTCCAGCAGCCCCCATAATTACGGTCTTGATCTTCTGTTGATTCATCTCGATACTCCTCACTATTCACTACTCACTATTCACTACTCACTCTGATACGGTTATCCCACCGACATCTTTTAAAACAGTAATGACCTCTCCTTTGATTTCATGAAGCCTCTCTTCGCTATCTGCTTCGAACCTCAGGACGAGGACCGGCTGAGTATTAGAAGCCCTGACCAGTCCCCAGCCACCAGGGAAAAGGACCCTCGCCCCATCCACGTCGATCACTTCGTGGTCCTTTTGATAGTGTTCTTTCACTTCACGGACAACATCGAACTTCCGGTGATCGGGACAATCGATTCTGATCTCTGGTGTAGAATAATATTGGGGTACATCCGACAACAATTGCGACAGGGGCAACTCCGCTCTCGAACAGATTCCGACCAATCTGATCGCGGCATAAATAGCGTCGTCAAATCCAAAATATTTATCCGCAAAGAATATATGCCCGCTCATCTCACCGCCAAGGACCGCTCCCTCCTCTTTCATCTTCTTCTTGATCAGGGAGTGACCCGTGCTCCCCATAACAGGGTTCCCACCAAGCTTTTTGATCTCTTCGGCCAGTGCCTGGGAACACTTTACCTCGAACACCACACTTGCCGGTGCCTTTGCCAGGATCTCACGCGCAAATAGTATCATCAGGTGATCGCCCCATATTATTTTCCCGTTTTCATCCACCACGCCGATACGGTCGGCATCCCCATCGAAGGCAATCCCTAATTCCGCCCCTTCCTCCGATACCTTCCTGATCAGATCCTCGAGGTTCTCAACCAGTGTGGGATCCGGATGATGGTTCGGGAAATTCCCATCAGGTTCTGAAAATAGCTCAATGACCTCACAACCCGCATCACGAAATATACCCGGTGCAATCAGTCCCGCAGTCCCGTTACCCGAATCTAAAACCACCTTCAGTCCACGCTTTACGCTCACTGCTTCAGACAGGTGGGTCCTGTAGTTGCTGAGAAGATCTATCGCCTCGTATTCTCCCGATCCGTTCTCGAAATCGTCTGATTCGAGCAGTGAAGCGATCCGTTTGATCTCCTCTCCATATAATGTCGAATGACCGACAGCAACCTTAAATCCATTATATTCGGGTGGATTATGACTGCCGGTGATCATCACCCCTCCGTCGACTTCGAGTGTATGAAGCCCAAAATAAAGGCAGGGTGTGGTGACCAGCCCAGCATCGAGAACAGAAATTCCGGTCTCCCGGATCCCCAGAATCAGTGCCTCACTCAAATCGGTAGAACTCAACCGGCAGTCACGCCCAATGAGTGCGACATGTCCTCCTGACCTTTTCAGGTATGTTCCAAATGCTCTCCCAAGACCCTCCACAACCGGCCTGGTGAGGTCGGTTTCTACCTCTCCCCGAATGTCATACTCCCTGATGATATACAGATTGAAATTCACCGGCAGACTCCCGATCCAATCTCTCGTACGAACGAAGAAAGATCGCCAAGGTGATTCCACCGTGGCGATCTTTCCGCAAACCATTCACTATCTTCCTATCGACCTCATCATAGTCAACCAACCTCTAACAAGGGAGACAGGTGTTCCGGATTTACAGGTTCATTTGATCTATCGTTGACCTGACTTGCTCGGCGGAGCTGTGTAACGATTCTCTCTCCTCATCGGTAAGATCGATCTCAAGAATCTCCTCGATACCGCCCTTACCGAGTTTTACAGGAACTCCCAGGAAGACGTCCTTTAAACCATATTCACCCTGAAGATAGGCGCTACAGGGCAAGATCATCCCCTTATCCACTGCAATACTCTTCACCATCTGACAAACCGCTGCAGACGGGGCGTAGTACGCACTTCCAGTCTTCAGGTATCCAACTATCTCTGCACCGCCCTTGCGCGTCCGTTCGACCATTGCTTCTATCTCTTCATCTTTCAGAAAATGAGACAGGGGTATCCCCGAGATCGTCGAGTATCTCGGAAGTGGAACCATAGAATCGCCATGACCGCCAAGAACCATCGCCTGAATATCCTCGACAGAAACTCCCAGTTTCATCGCAATAAACGATCGGAACCTGGCTGTATCGAGAATACCGGCCATTCCGATGACGCGATTCGGAGGGAATCCGGTAACTTTCAATGCCAGGTAAGCCATCACATCCAGGGGATTCGAAACCATTATAAGGATCGAATCAGGAGATGTCTTCTTGATCTCTTCACAGACAGATTGGATGATATTCATGTTCTTCATGAGGAGGTCATCGCGACTCATCCCCGGTTTCCTGGCCAGACCGGCGGTAACTACGACGATATCCGAGCCTGCAGTCTGCTCATAGGTATTGACACCCTGAATCGCCGTATCGAAACCTTCCACCGGAGAAGATTCCCACATATCGAGGGCTTTCCCCTGAGGTATTCCCTCCAGGATATCTAAAAGACAAACTTCCGCAAAGATATCCAGCTCAGATATCCTGTTGGCTGTAGTCGCACCAACATTCCCGGCTCCAATTACGGTTACCTTCATGACTGATATCCTCCCCTGACAATAGAGATAAAGGCTCACAGAAAATGAGAAAAGTAACTTGAAGGGAAAAAAGAGATAGTAAGAACACTTACCTCATTGGGGGTAGACACTGACTCGTTTTCTTCTACGACCGACCCGCTCGAATGAAACGGTCCCATCCATTACCGCAAAAATGGTGAAGTCCTTTCCCATCTTCACGTTCACTCCCGGATGGATCTTTGTACCATGCTGTCGGACGAGAATGCTGCCGGCGGAGACCTTTTCACCACCAAATCGCTTGACTCCTAACCTTTGCCCAACACTATCCCTGCCGTTTCGTGAACTTCCCATGCCCTTTTTATGTGCCATAATTTCCCGATCCCTTATCTAATCTGTCTTGCTGACCTGCTCTTCAGCAGTAACGTCCTTGATTTCTTTGCTTTCCGCCTGTTTTTCCGTCTCCTCGACCGCCTCTTTACCTTTGGCCTTCCCCGGGGCCACGATCGATTTTATCTTGACCTCGGTATACCCCTGCCTGTGACCTTTCTTGAGGTGATAGCTCTTCCTCCTCTTGTACTTGAAGATGACCTGCTTGTCGTCACGTCCATGCCTCACGACCTCAGCCTTCACCTGAGCACCCTTGATGGTGGGAGTCCCCAGATAACGTTTATCTCCATCAGATAACAAGAGGACCTCGTTGAAGATCACTTCGTCACCAACTTTCGAAGGGATCGAGGGGATCTTCAAGTTCATCCCTTCCGTGACTTTGAACTGCTTCCCTCCAGATCTTATATGAGCGAGCATGATTTTGTATCACCTGTTTGGTTAAGACCTAAGA
>CAYTWO010000043.1:7304-17789 GCA_964442125.1 uncultured Gemmatimonadota bacterium | reverse complement strand
AGGACTGTCAGTTCCAACTCGGTTATCAAAGGCTGCGCGCTGCGTCTGCCTTTGACGAGTCTATTATGACTACTTTACTCATAATTATTGAGCCAATCCATTATCTCCCCTTCAACCGAATAACCAATCCCTGGAAGTTTTCACCTGCTAATCCTAAAACCAGTGCGTATAAAAGGTTGTTGGTTGCAATGCCTACAAGCCCCATCGTACAGGCCATCAGTCTCTTACTTTCGAGCCCTCTGATCAGCAGTACGTGACAGATCCCGACGTAGAGGAGCATGGCTCCCAGGATCCATGGAGGGATAAACTGAAAGACCAGGTCACCTGATCCCGCGAAAACCACAGAGATCAAGACAAATATCCCACCTGCGATCAGTGTTGCACCACCCGTTCGCGCGCCAAAACGGTAATGAGCCGTCAGCCCTCCGGAACCATGGCATACTGGAAGTCCGCCAAGGGATCCGATTGCCAGATTTGACAACCCCAGTGACAGGGCTAGCTTTCCGGGTAAGGCTCGTCCGGCCTTTTCACCAAAGTAATCCCTTGCCACGTCAGAAGTCGCGTATACCGAGTTTCCGAGCGTCAGGGGAAGCTGGGGCAATACGAGCACCCAGAGCGCGGATAGAAACTCAGTGACTTCGGGAAATCCTGTCAAAGTTGTTTGAAGGACTGAATCGGTAGGATAAGATCTCAACGTAAAAAGGCCGACGCTTGTCTTTATCAGCATCAACCCCACTCCCAGCTGAATCCCCTTGACGATCGGGCGGGTAAAATATCGTAAAAGCCAATCGACCCGTCCCGTAAGTGTAAGCATAAGAAGGATAAATCCCATCCACAACCCTGCCGCGGCGATCATCGGCATCCCCAGTCCTTCCGCTATTGCAATGGCGGCCATCGCCTTAAGCGGCTGAACCGGGACAGGTAACCGAAAGTACAGCGAGGATGTAATATATACAAGACCGGCAAGAAAAAGGGCGCGGGCTGGTAGTAAGCCATTAAATGCGACGAGGCTCAAAAAAATGGGGACGAATGTCCCCAGATCTCCCATCGCTCCCATCCACTCATTGATCCCCAGTTGGATGGGCAAAATGTCATCTTTGACGGGTGGTTTTTGGATCTCTATCCTCCGATCCTGCACATGAGTGGAGAGTGGGCATAGAACCCTGAAATTCTGTCCATCATATTGTGTCCCACTGGTTTTCTTTCAATAGTATGAAGGATCAGGGATTTTATCTCTTCCGAGCCGGCACCCTCCTGCAAGGAAGTCCTCAAATCAGTTCCCTCGAAAACATCGAGACACGGGATAAGGATCCCCTTCGGCGACAGGCGTACTCGATTACAGGAAGAGCAGAATCGATCGCTCAGGGCACTGATGAACCCGATGGACCCCTTTGCATTGGGCCTCTTGAAGTAACGGGCGGGGCCATGACCCAGCGGCCATTGCTGGACAGGTAACGGTCTCAACGGCGAGGCCCTCTCCATCATCTCCTCGAGGGAAACCCACCTCTCCTTGGAAAAGAAACCGGTTTCTCCCATTGGCATAAGTTCGATAAAACGGACATGCAACGGCATGGCCTCCGTGACCCTGGCAAAGCCCTCTATTTCATCGTGGTTCATGCCCCTTGCAACGACTACGTTAATCTTTACGGGGGAAAGTCCTGCCTCGACAGCCGCTTTTATGCCCGATAGAACGGCTCCCAGCCTCCCGAAACGCGTGATTTTCCTGAATTTTTCCGGGTCCAGAGTGTCCAGGCTGATATTGACCCGATTCAATCCGGCCTCTTTCAATTTCCCGGCAAGAGGGGAAAGTAGAGACCCGTTGGTGCTCAAGGAGATATCGGAAATTCCCGGCAACCGTGACAGTTCTTGGATCAGTTCACAAATGTCAGACCTGATCAGGGGCTCTCCGCCGGTTATGCGGATCTTCGAGATTCCCAGGTCGGCAAAAATCGAGGCCAGTTTCACGACCTCATCGCTCCCCATGTCCTCTTCCACATGAGAAAACGATGACGTAGCGTCGGGTACACAGTAAACACATCTCAGATTGCAGCGATCCGTAACCGAGAGGCGAAGATAATCGATCTTTCGGTTGGTGAAATCAATAAGCATTATGTCCCGTTCTCCACATCTTCTATCTTTCTTGCTATCTGGTAGTCATCAATCGTATCGACATCAATAAATGATAAACCCCTGGGATCTAACGCTTTAACTTCATTTTCCTGTAAAAACCTGGTTCGGACCTGAGAATAGAGATCATAGACCTTCAGCCGGCCATTATCGATCATCTCCTCGATCTTACCGAGGCAGCCTGTCGAGTAAATACCGAACAACGTTTGCGGCCTGTCACCCCACACGGGGACCACAGCGTCGAATCCTTTACCCACTTTCCACATTGCCGCGATCAATCCAGGTTGAATATGCGGCATATCACACCCACACACAAAGGCGGAATCAGTCTTGATATTGGACAAACCCGAAAAAATTCCACCCAGCGGATGGGTCTCCTTGGTCATGTCTTTCATGACAACTACACCCTTATCGCTCAAAGATCGGAAATCGTCAGGATCCTTGACCATGACCAGAATATTGGGAAAGAGTGGCTTTATCACCTCGATGACACTCTCGATGAGATTCCCGTTTCCCCAGGGAATCAACGCCTTTGTCGTTCCAAAACGGCTGCTGTGACCACCAGCCAGTACTATTCCCGTCAATTCTTCTAACATGCTTCATCCCAGATCATACATATCAACCCGATCTATGTCCCATCCACACGATGTTTATCGAGTCATTTCAGCCATCGAAACGGAAGGACCATACCGGGTTCCAGCCGATCCATACCGATCGGTGAAACCGCGAGAGCGTTCGCCCTGCAGGCCATCCCCATCATGGCCGATCCCTGCGGTTTGATAACATGCAGGCGGAACTCCCCCCGATCCCTGCTAACCTTGCAGAAGAGGTATTGCTGTCTCTCTTTCGGCGTAACGTATCTATTCTCCACTATTCCGTTCATGTGATAACTGGGATAACCGGGAACCCTCCCCTGCAGCTTTTCTATCGCCGGCCGAACGAATTCCTTCAGGCAGACCAGAACAGAGACCGGATTCCCCGGGAGTCCGAAAACCGGGATACCTCGATCTTCCCGGTCTGAATCCGGCGGGAAGATCCCGAACAGGAGAGGCTTCCCTGGTTTGATGGCGACCTTCCAGAAGATCTCCTCCAACCCGAGCTTCTCCATCACATCCCGAGTGTAGTCAAAATCACCCACAGAAACACCGCCGGATACAAGGAGGAGATCGACATCGGTCAGTATCCCTTGAATCGTCATTCGAAGGTCTTCCGGATCGTCCCTGGCTATCCCCAGATCCTTCACCTCAACTCCCGATTTGCCCAGGGTACTCGCGATGGTCGGCCCATTGGAATTCCGTATCATCCCCGGTGAAAGAGGTTCTGAAACCTCAACGAGCTCATCGCCCGTTGCGATGACCGCGATCCGGGGACGCCTCACCACCTGTACTTCTGTAATACCTTGGGCCGCGAGTATCGCCAGCTCATAAGGTCTGATCTGGGTTCCCCCACTCAGCAGGAGATCTCCAGAGCTTACATCCTCACCCTGGCCCCTGATATTCTCTCCGACAAGTGGTCTCTGGAAAACTTTCACACGATCATCTGTTGTCATCTCCGTCATCTCCACCATGACCACAGTGTCGGCCCCGGCAGGGAGTGGAGAACCGGTCATTATCTTAATGGCTTCGCCGTGACCAAGCTCTTCCCGGGCTATCCTTCCCGCCCCGATAACTTCCTTGACTTTCAGGACAACGGGGCTCTCTGGAGAAGCGTCGGCCGTATCTTCCGCCTTGACAGCGTAACCGTCCATGGCCGAGTTGGGAAAGGGTGGCAGGTCCTCAACCGCGTAAATATCCCCGGTAAGGACACGTCCGAGAATGTCTTCCAGTGGAACGCCTTCACCGGGCAAGGGTGAAATTTGGGTCAGGATCTTATCCAGCGCTTCGTCTGGTGTAATCATGGAACTTTCCTTGTCGTGAAATTTCTTACTGACAGAAGGATTCATATGGATCGATTTATCCCCCGCTCAGAGGGGGCAAGAAGGCCACCTCGTCACCATCGTGGACTTCTGTTTCGATGTCAGCGATCTCACGGTTTACCGCAACTTTCAGGAGTTCCAGGTTCTCATAAACAGGGGCCAGCTCGGGTCTGCTCTTCAACAGGTCAATTAACCGAATGGGGCTGTCCAGGTTGATTTCCGACTCTTTCCCTCTCATCCACTCCGCACACCGGGCAAAGAACAACAATTTCAAGGCCAACGGGACCCTCCAAAAAAACTGACCAGACTTTTTTGAACCTGGAAATGTCTGGTCAGTCTTCTGCAAGACAATTTTATCTCCTTTCCAAGTCCACCCGTATTAACGGGCTTCGGGAGGCGGGGATCTTTAAACCCCCACCCTATCGGTCCCACGATCATGGCCACTGAATGATGACTTTAGATCACAGGACTCGGAGGTCAAGGACGATCTGCAGCTAAACTCGGTTAGAAACGACTCCAAGCGAGCCTATTCTTCTTTTTATATGACACTCAGAGCTTCATGTTCCAAAATAAGAGGGTATGGCAACTTTGTCAATAAAAAAAACCTTTTCCAATCCCCCCATAATCGCTTATTATTTATTGTTGACGTCGTACATCGTTGAATTTACTTTCATATGACAATCAAACTTGAAAGGGGATCACGAAAGGAGGTGTTCATCCAAATTCGCTCGTGTGATTATCCTTTTATCCATCGGATTCTCTTTACACTCTCTAGAAAGGAGTCGGGCATGATCAGGACAATCGTCGTATTATTGATCGCAACAGTCATGAGCTTCGCTATGATAGGATGCGGTGGTGAAAAACCTGCTCCTCAGGAAGAACCAGCCGAAGAAGCGGTTGAAATGCCGGAAGGTTCTGAGGCCAAGCCGGAAGAGGGGATGACAGAAGAGGTCGCTCCAGCAGAGGAGGGGGAAGAGCATCCAACTCCAGAAATGGAGACGGAGGGGTCCGGCGCCAAGTAATCTGTATCAACTGGTTCACACCTTGAAGCTAACGGGACCATCATTCTGAATTTCTTCGGCTCTCGGAAATATTTAAGGTGGGGGCTGGCGGGATTAATCATCGTCGGCCTCCACCTTGTTCTTATTGCCCTGTCGTCACGTTTCGAGTACGGGGGCGAACATTCAAGTAGGCCCGTTTCGTCAATGGTCGGGACCCTGGTTCTCACTGGATTTGTATACTTACTGATCGTCCAGGGATTCCGAAACACATCCTTCAGCAGGGGATTGTTTGCCTGGATAATAACGATAGGAGCGATCATCAGGTTCAGCATGATGACCTCCACTCCGATCCTCGAGGACGACTTCTATAGATACCTGTGGGACGGGGGTGTCCTGGCAAACGGGAGTAATCCCTACGCATATTCTCCGGAAGAAATCCTGAACGCCAAAAACGACTTTGATCCCGTTCCATCTTCACTTCGACAGCTTGCTGAAGAATCGGGACCTGTGATCGCCCGCGTAAATCACCCCCATCTAAGGACGATCTATCCGCCAGTCGCTCAGGCATTCTTCGCCCTTGCTCACTATTTAAGTCCCTGGAGTCTATTCACCTGGAGGTTAGTCCTCCTCTTTTTCGACTCGGTTACCCTGTATCTGCTTGTCATTGTTCTGCAGAGGTTAAGACTTCCGCTTCTCTGGAGCGTGTTGTACTGGTGGAACCCCCTTCTGGTCAAGGAGACATTTAACTCGGGCCACATGGACGTTCTGGTGCTTCCCTTTGTACTGGGAGCCATCCTGCTGGCGGCCCGTGGAGGCTTTGTCCGGGCCGCATTTACCCTTGCCATTGCCGCGGGAGTGAAGATCTGGCCGGTCACGCTTCTTCCTCTCCTTCTGCGACCTGTATACAAAAATCCCCGTGTGCTGGTACCGGCACTCTCGCTCTTCGGATTCGTTGTATGCCTGATGTCCGTTCCAATCCTGACTCCCGGTCTGGATCCCCGCTCGGGATTCTCGGCATACGGAGAATACTGGGAGATGAACGATGCGCTCTTCATGCTCATCGCGTGGGGCACCAAGCTCCTTTCCTCGTTGACAGGCATCCTGGCCAATCAGGAACGAATCGTGAGCCGTCTCCTGGTACTCGCCGTTTTCACCGGCTGGTCGGTATGGGTCACCCTTAGAGAGGGTCCTCTCGACCTCGCAGGCTTGAGCAAGAGATCCCTGATGATAGTCGCCGCTCTTTTCCTGATCAGCCCGACACAATTCCCCTGGTACTACCTCTGGATACTGCCATTTCTAACCATTCATCCCAGGAGCTCGCTTCTGCTGCTGACCGCCCTCCTTCCGCTCTACTATCTGCGCTTCTATTTCAAGGCGGTCGATAACATAAAGGCCTTCGACACCGGTATCGTATGGATCGAGTATGTCCCTGTCTGGTTGCTCCTGATCAGGGAATGGTACGTAAACAGGGGACGACAGCGGTTACCGGAAGCAGAGGTCCCTGCCTGAAATGAGAGATGACAGCAGAATAGCCGTTATAGTTCCAGTCCTGAACGAGGAAGAGTCGATCGGCAAAGTGATCTCAAATATCCCCGACTGGGTCGATGACATAGTTGTCGTCGACAACGGCTCTGTCGACAGGACCAGCGATATGGCCAGGTCACATGGCGCAAGAGTGATCGAAGAGTCCCGCCGCGGCTACGGTTATGCATGCCTTGCCGGTATAAAGTCTCTCGAGGAACCGGACGTAGTCGTCTTCATCGATGGAGACTTCAGCGATTACCCGGAAGAGATGAACCTCCTGGTCGATCCGATCGTTAACGACGATGCAGACTTCGTTGTTGGCTCCCGGGTTACCGGGCACCCCGAACCCGGAGCGCAACCGATTCAGGCACGAATCGGTAACTGGCTGGTCTGCAAGCTGATTCTGCTCCTCTGGCAGTGCAGGTACACGGACCTCGGCCCTTTCCGCGCCATACGTAACAGTGCCTTGAAAGAACTCCAAATGCAGGATCACAACTACGGGTGGACGGTTGAGATGCAGATCAAAGCCGCCATCCAGGGTCTGCGGATCAGGGAAGTAGGGGTCAGTTACCGGAAGCGGATCGGCAAATCAAAGATCTCCGGGACCATTCGGGGCACGATAGCGGCAGGATCCAAGATTCTCCTCACAATCATCCGATTCGCGATCAAGGGGCTATGAAAACTGCTCAACACGCTTCGTGAATCGCTGGTGATGTCTAATGGCGCTCGCCATACTCATTTATTATATTTCTTCCGGGACGGGACACGAGAGGAAAACACCGTACAACCGCTTCTGAGAGGAAGAGATCCGGAACTCCTTGGAGACTACAGCGTTGAAGACAAACGGCGAAACATCGAATCTCCCCTGGCAGGACCTGAGCATATCTGTCATCCTCCCTGCTTATAACGAAGAGGACAACATCACCAAAACCCTCGATCGTGCCCGGCAGGTCCTGAGAGACCTTGGGATCCAATATGAAATTATAGTGGTAAACGATGGGAGCACCGACAAAACGGCGAATCTCGTCGGGGAAATAATCTCCTTCGATCCTGCTATCAAGATGGTGGAGCACCCCACAAATCGTGGTTACGGCGCTGCGATCAAGTCAGGTCTCCGAGTGGCATCCAAATCACTGATCTTCTTCACCGATTCCGACCTGCAATTCGACATTTCCGAACTGGAGAGGCTCCTCGAGTGGATCAAAATACACCCGATCGTTATCGGCTACCGGGAGGAAAGGCGTGATCACATGATCCGGAGAGCCATGGCCTGGGGATGGGGGGTGTTAATACGCTTCCTGTTCGATTTGAACGTCAGGGACATCGACTGCGCATTCAAACTCTTCCGGCGTGAAGTCTTCACGGAAGTCTCCATTAACTCGATCGGTGCTTTTGTGAACAGTGAGATCCTGATAAGGTCGCAAAAGAGGGGATTTACGATCAAGGAGATTCCTGTTGTTCATTTCCCCCGCCAGATGGGCATCCCAAGTGGTGCCAAACCAAGGATCATCCTGCGAGCGTTCAGGGAACTGTTCAAACTCTACCGGGAACTCAAATAAGAGTCAATAATGGCTGAAATTAGGGGGGAGAAAAGAGTCATTGGCATGGTCGCCGCCTGTCCCTTTCCAAGCAGCCAGGGATCGCAGGTCCTCATCCGTCAACTCTCTGGAGCTCTCTCCCGCCTGGGGCATTCCGTGCACGTTATCTCCTATCCCTTCGGCGACCTTCCTCCAGATCCCGGTTATCGACTGCACAGGATCAAAGCACTCATCCCCTTTAGAAAACTCGACCCAGGCCCTTCTCTCGTTAAACCCATCCTGGACCTGCTGCTCCTCATCAAGGTCATCTCGGTCGCCAGACGAGAAAATATCGATCTCCTCCACGGACACAACTACGAGGGTATCATTGTGGCCTGGGCGGCGGGTAAATGGATGGGCATTCCCTCGATCTATAATTGCCACAGCCTCCTCGCCGATGAGCTTCCGACATACTTCTCCGCTCGACTGGCAAAGCGTCTGTCACGCCTTTTCGGAGACCTCATAGACAGGGTCACAGCCTATCTACCCGACTACACGATCGCGATATCGTCGGAAATCGCCGGTAAAGACACCAGCGTCGAGGAAAAACGTGGGAGGGTAAGATATCTCACCCCCGGCATCGTCCTGGAAGAGTGGGAAGGTATCGATCTAAAAAAAGAGGTGCGAGAGGAGGGTTTACGAATCGTCTATGCCGGTAATCTCGCCCGGTTCCAGAATATCCAGCAACTCCTCGAAGTGATCCGAGCGGTTTGCATCGAATTTCCCGACGTCACTCTCGAGGTGATTACCCCATCGAATACCGATCCACTTCTCCACCTGGCCAGGTCTCTCGGTGTCGAAACCAATCTCTCCGCAATAGTAGAGAACGACTTCAAGGAGATCATGCCACGACTCCTCAGGGCGGATATCGGCTGCTCGATGCGAACCATGAAGTCTGGCTTCCCCGTTAAAAACTTGAACTACATGGCGGCCGCCCTTCCGGTCATCTGTTATGAAAGTGGCGCCAAAGGGGTAATCGATGGAGAGACCGGGCTTGCAGTCAGGGATAACGACACGATCGCCTTTACCCAGGCTGCATCTAAGCTCCTGAAAGATGAGGAGTTGCGGAACTCAATGGGTAAGAAAGGACGCGAGATCGCATTTCGAGACTACAACTGGGATGACCTGGTCATAAAGGTCGAGGAGATTCACGAATCGTTGTTGTAAGCTCGACATCCATCTTTCATTTCCTGTCCCGAATCAGGACCACAAAGAGGAGACTCGCCAAGATTGCTGTCCCTGCCCCGTATACAAATGGGGCTGCGGGACCGATATATTGCCACAAAAGTCCGGCCACGAAGCTGGCAAAAAAGGTCGCCAGACCCACAATGGTCTGCCAGGCCCCCATTGCCGTCGCGATCCGCCCTGGTTCAACCACATCGGCGATCATCGCCTTCGAAACACCTTCAGTGAACGCTACGTAAAACCCGTAGACAACGAAAATCAGCCAGAAGTAGGAGGGATTTGTGGTCAGGGCGATACCGGTGTAGACGAGGGCAAAGATCAGATAGCCGGAGATCATGACGCTTTTCCTCCCAATCCGGTCAGACAGGATCCCGGCCGGATAAGATAGAAGGGCATAAGAGCAGTTATACAGGACATATATCAGTATAACCGAGCTTGTCGAAAAACCGACATCTTTTGCTCTCAGTATCAGGAAGGCGTCACTGGAATTGCCGATGGCAAAGATCCCGGTCACGACAAGAAAAAGTGAAAACGGTCTTCCAAGACCTGAAAAGATTCTTCCGACTGGTGCTGGATCCGCTTTTTTTCGCGTAACCGCAGTCTCCCTCACGAAAAGGACGAGGAGGACCACACCGATCACAGCAGGGATGGAGGCCAGCAGAAAAAGCGTCCGGAAACCCTCACCTGAAAAATGGAGAAAAATGAACGCAACCAGTGGCCCGCCAACCGCTCCCATTGTATCAAGGGCTCGATGATAGCCGAAAGCCCTTCCCCTGTGATCTTCGTGTGTCGAGTCCGCGATCAGGGCATCCCGCGCTGACGTCCTGACTCCTTTCCCCAGTCTGTCGATAAATCGAGCAAGGAGAACCACAGGCCACCCGAACGCCACCGCCAGTATCGGTCTACTGACAGCGGACAGTGTGTAGCCTGTAATGGCGAAGGGTAACCTCTTCTTCAATCGGTCTGAATACCATCCGGAGAAAACTTTAAGGAGGCTCGAGGTACTCTCCGCAATACCTTCGATGATCCCGATCACTGCCATGGGGGCATTGAGGACCGATGTCAAAAAGATCGGGATGATTGGATAGATCATCTCGCTTGAGAAATCGTTGAAAAGGCTGACCAGCCCGAGGAATTTGACGTTTCTCGAAATCCG